>JAABTB010000246.1 GCA_011390085.1 Desulfobacula sp. | reverse complement strand
CTGGACCTGGCCGAAGAAAAATTCGACACCGGCTTTATCCCTTTCCCGGACCTTGAGGTCTCCTTTAAAAGTGAAAAAGGAGGAGATCTTTATATTCTTCTTGAAGGAAGGCCCTGTCTTGCAAAGCTGATCCTGGAGGACCGGCGCGACCTTTTGGAGATCCAGGCCCTGGCCCGGCAGATCACTTCCCCCTTCCAGGTTTTCTTTGGCCCTGCCGTCCGGGATACGGCCTATCAAAAGGCGGTGCTGGCCTGCATTTCCGGACAAAATCCCTTTGTCCCCCTGGAAGTGGTCTTTCTGGAGCCGGGGGGGATTCCAAATACCGGGGACCTGCTCGCGGCCATGGCCATAAGAAGACCCCATTTCCTCGACCAGGATTTACGATACCTCTATCCTGAACCCGGCAACCGGGCGGTTCAGTTCACCATGATCACAAAGAATTCTGATCTGTGCTTTGAAGGGGAGATGAGGCGCCAGGTCTTTCTCTGGGACCGGCCGGATCTGCCGGGGGATTCTGATTTCAAGGCTCTGGCCCATCTGGACGGTGTTCTGATCAATTCCTGTCTTTTTGACCGTCAGAAAAAATTTCAGGACAGGATAATGCCCTTACACGAAGATATCCTGCCTGTCAATTTTGCCGATGTCCGCCTCCAGACCCTGTGGATACAGGGCACCGGGTCCGAACGATACAATATATCCCTGCTCCGGGGATTTTTCGGGTTAAGATCCTGTATGGGATGTTGATCCGGATCAGGGGATGAGCACCTTTAGAATATCTTCTTTTCCGATAATTCCCACCAGTTTGCCTGCTTCAACCACCGGAATGGTATGAAAATGTTTTTCCACCATGAGGCTTGCAATTTCCGAAATCGGTGAATCCGGCCCGACAAAGACCGGGTCTTTGACCATGGCCTGTTCCACCTTTACCGCAGCCATCTTTTTGAGTTCGGAATTGAATTTTTTGGATGAGGACAGGGGAATGATACCGTCCAGAAGAATGAAAATAGGGGGGACGGGAATTTCCCTGTGCTGAAAAATCAGATCACTCTGGCATAGAATCCCTTTCAGCGCACCGGTTTCGTCAACCACGGGGACTCCGTTGATGTGATGGTTCAGGAGAATTTCAACGGCTTTTGTGATCTCTGTCTCAGGTCGAACGGAAATAATATTTTTTTCCATAATGTCACTTGCTTTAATCATGGGAGCCTCCTTATATTCAGATCAGATGTCAAGAGATGGGGCGGACCGCAAGGACCGGGCACGATGCCCTGCTGATAACGCGGTCCGTTGTAGAACCCACCAGGAATTTTTCTAAAAGACTGTGGCCCCGGATCCCGAGAACAATCATGTCTGCATCTATTTTTCCGGCATAGGTGATCAATTCCTGGTAGGGTTGGCCTTCCAGCACGACAGTGACCGGAGTGCACCAGTTCCGGCTGTCCCCGGGGACCATCTCCAGAAGCCGGGTTTCAATCTGTTTTAACCAGGTGTTCCTTTTATTTCCGGCCTCATCCATGGGTTTGTCCGGGGTCTTTGCCCCCGGTCCTGTCCAGCTTGAAAACGGGTTCACATCCACCATTACAGGATCAGGCGCCATGAGTTCAACCGGTTCCATGGGACTCACCACATGGGCAAGATAGAGCCGGGTCTGAAATTCCTGGGCCAGGCTCAAGGCATAATCAAAGGCCAGCCGGGAATCCGGGGAAAAATCACATCCCACCAGGATCCGGTTTAATTTTATTTTTTCCTCACTCTGGGACACCCGGCCATCATCCTTTGCATGGAGGACCAGAAGCGGGCATGATAAAATTTTGATGAGCTTATTGGTGACCGAACCGGTCAAAAACCGGAGCACCCCTGACCCGCCGTTGGTTGCGGCGATCACCATGTCGATCTTATTCTGCCGGGCTGTCAGTTCGATCTGATCCGCGGGGTGGCCGAGGGAGACCGAGACGACGATGTCACACTGAATATCAAATTCTTCTGCAATTTCTTCCAGCCGGTTGCGGGCATTATGGATATGGTCCCTTTCAATCCCGGCATAATCAATATAGGAAGACATATGGCTTGAAACCATGAGCGTGGGGACGATATGGCAGAGATAAAGCTTTGCATCAAATTCCGAAGCCAGAGATTTTCCATAGGATACGATCATATGGGTAAAATCGGAAAAATCAACGGCACACATTATTCTTGCGGGTTCCATCCTCATCATCCACCTCCTTTTTAAACTTTGTTTTTAAAAAGAGCATGATCTGTGTTTCCAGTATGAGTGATGTCCGGACAAAAACTAAAAACAAGTGCGGTATTGCTTTTGATATGGCTTCATTCTAATCTCTTTTGGCGGTTAGCGTCAAGCAAAAAGCAGGGCCGTTTGATCCGGGCATATTGAATTCCGAGGTCAAGTCTGGTATTTTCGACCAAAAAAAGGAGAAATTATGAATCTGTTTCACGTTGATACTGAAAAATGCAATAAGGATGGGATATGCGCCGTGGAATGCCCGGCCCATATCATTGAAATGACCGAAGACGGACCCGTGCCCACAGCCGGTGCAGAGGAATTCTGCATCGCCTGCGGCCATTGCGTGGCTGTCTGTCCCCAGGGGGCCCTGACCCTTTCCATCCTGTCCCCCCAAGACTGCCTGGACATGGACAAGGGGCTGGTTTTGAGTGAGCGTCAGACGGAACATTTCTTAAGATCCAGGCGGTCCATCAGGCGCTACAAGGACAAGCCCGTACCCCGGGATCTGTTTGAAAAGGCCCTGGAAATAGCTTGCTGCGCCCCCTCCGGCAGCAACCGGCAACCGGTGAAATGGCTGGTGGTGGACAAAAAGGAAGATGTTCACAAAATAGGCGGCCATGTCATCAACTGGATGCGTTATCTGCTCCATAAAAGCCCGGAAATGGCCCGGTCCTTGAAGATGGACGCCCTGGTCGAAGCCTGGGACAAGGGCTCCGACCGTATCTGCCGGGATGCGCCCCAACTGGTCTTTGCCCATGCCGCCAATGAATTCGGCAGTGCCTCGGCCGACTGCCATACGGCCTTGGCCTATCTTGAGCTGGCCCTGACCGGTTTCGGCCTCGGCAGTTGCTGGGCCGGTTATGTCAATTACGCAGCAGGGCAATGGCCCGACCTGAAAAAGGAGCTGGCCCTGCCGGAAACCCATACCTGCCACGGCGCCCTCATGGTCGGATTTCCCAAATTCCGTTATTTCAGGGCCCCCCGCCGCAATGCCCCGGATATCCGGTATCATGCCTGACGCCATTTCCGTCCGGGCCGGCCAGAGGGCCATTGGGATCATCCGGGACGAAGGCCTGGATCCTGCAAGGGTAAAAGTTTTGGCCGGGGCTTCCGGTTCGGCCAAATTCCTCGTCCTCACCGGCATCGACCGGGTGCTCACGGATCTTTTCAAGGGCCGGACCGAACCCCTTCACCTCATCGGAACTTCCATCGGAGCCTTCAGGATGGCAGCCTTCTGCCAGAATGACCCTGTCGCTGCCATAGGCTCCCTGGAAAGGGAATATATCGCCCAGCATTACAAGCGCCGGCCCACCCGGGAGGAAATCAACCGGGAAACTTTAAGAATACTGGATGCCTTCATCGACGAAGGCAGGATCGAACAGGTGCTGAACCACCCCTTTATGCGGATTTCATTTCTGGCCAACCGGTGCCGGGGCCTGCTCAAGAGCGAGGCCCTGCCCCTCCAGTGGATGGGGCTGGGGCTGGCCGCCGGGGCCAATCTCCTGAGCCGGGATTTTCTGGGGGCATTTTTTGAACGGGCCCTTTTTTGCGCTCCGGGTGAATTGCCGCCCTATGCGGGTATGAACCGGTTTTCCCTGAAGGTCTACGGCCTGACCAAGGACAATTTCAAGCCGGCCCTCCTGTCTTCCGGCGCCATCCCCGCAATTATGGCCGGGGTTTCGGATATTCCCGGCGTTAAAGGTATGTTCCGGGACGGCGGGATACTGGATTACCACCTGGATATCCCGTTTTTGCCCGGACCGGTCTTGCCCGGAGAAAACCGGCTGGTCCTGTTTCCGCATTTTTATGAGCAGATTACCCCCGGCTGGTTTGACAAGCGCCTGAACCGGCTCCCGGACCCTGACAACATGGCCGACGTGGTGGTGGTTGCCCCGTCCCCGGCCTTTGTCCAAAGCCT
>JAABTB010000245.1 GCA_011390085.1 Desulfobacula sp. | reverse complement strand
GTGGCCCTGGAGGTTTATGAACAATCCCTGAATCCCTACCTGGCGCGCCAACTGACCTATGACAAGGCTTTTGAACAGGCCCAGGTACCCATTCGAAAATACCTTCTGCTCAATACCCGGGAAAACGATATCGCCCTTTTTGTCAAGGGAGCGGATATGAAAAAGCCGGAAACAAGGGAGGATGTGTCTTTGCTGGTGCTGATTCCCGCCTACGTTATCAGTGAACTGAAAACCGCTTTTATCATCGGTTTTATTCTTTATATCCCCTTTCTCGTCATCGATATGGTGGTGGCTTCCGTACTTCTGGCCATGGGTATGATGATGCTTCCGCCGGTCATGATATCCTTGCCCTTCAAGCTCATGCTCTTTGTCCTGGTGGATGGCTGGCATTTGCTTTGCGGATCACTTCTGAAAAGTTTCGGAGTATAACCATGACTCCTGAATTTGTGGTGGAACTTGCAACACAGGCCATTGCCCTGACGATTCTGCTTTCCATGCCCATGCTGGGCCTCGGGCTTGCCGTGGGGCTTATGGTCAGTGTTTTCCAGGCCGTTACCCAGATCCAGGAAATGACCCTGACCTTTGTTCCCAAAATTTTGGCGGTTTTCATCGGACTTTTGTTTGCCGCTCCCTGGATGCTGGAAAAAATCACAAGCTTTACCATTCATCTGATTGAAAATATTCCGGTTTACATCAGATAGGGAGATTTCTTGATGGAGATTCTCAATGTTATTGATCCGGATCAATTCAGGGCCTATATGCTGGTTCTCTTGAGGATCAGCATCTTTCTCTTCATGCTGCCCGTATTTTCATCCACGGTTTTCCCGGACAGACTGAAAATGGGATTTGCCCTTGTGGTTTCCCTGCTGTTGTATTCAGTGGTAGAAATCGATCTGTCCAGGTTTCCCATGGATGTTGCGTCCACCGGACTTTTGATTCTGGCGGAAGCCATGATCGGGGTGACACTGGGTCTGTGCATAAGGATGTTTTTTGCCGCGGTCCAGCTTGCCGGACAGATCATCGGGTTCCAGATGGGATATGCCATGATCAATGTGCTGGATCCCCAGACCGGAGCCAATGTGTCCATTATGGATCAGTTTGGATACTGGGTCTGTATTGTTGTTTTCCTCCTTTTAAACGGCCATCATATTATTTTTCTGGCGGCCGTTGACAGTTTTAAAATCG
>JAABTB010000244.1 GCA_011390085.1 Desulfobacula sp. | reverse complement strand
GGCAAAGGTCATCGAGATCGGGGCCCAGCTTTTTTTATTATCCGTAAAAATCGGAGCCCCGGTAATCGTAGCGTTGTCCTTTGTTAGTGTGGGCTTTGGCCTTGTGTCAAAATTTTCTCCCCAGATGAATGTCATGATCGTGGCCTTCCCGCTTCAGATTATTACAGGCCTCACCCTTTTCGGGCTCACACTTCAGATCATCGTCATCGTGACCCGGACCTATGTATCGGAATTAAGAGGCTTATTGATGTGGTTTCTTTTTTATATGGGCGGGGGATAAGAGAAGATGGCTGAAGATTCGGAAAGCGGCGGAGAGAAAACCGAAGACGCGTCGTCGCGGAAGCTGTCCAAGTCCCGTGAAGAAGGGCAGGTGGCAAAGAGCGTTGAAATCCCTTCCGTATTTGTTCTTCTGACCGGCGCCATTGCCTTGTATTTTTCTGTTTTTAATATCTATCACAACCTGATGGGAGTTTTACGAATCAACCTTGATTTTAAAAAAATTCCCCTGCTGACCCAACTTGAAGTGGTTCGATTGCTGGCCTATCATACTGAAAAAATTATTCTCATGTTAATCCCGGTCATGGGGGCCATTGTTCTGGCTGCCATAGTGTCAAATCTTGCACAGGTCGGGTTCACGATATCCTGGAAATCCCTGGAACCCAAGCTGTCCAGGTTGGACCCCATCAATGGGTTTAAACAGAAATTCACATCACGGGCCGTTGTGGAATTCTTAAAAACCCTTATAAAAGTGGGCATTATTTCAATGGTCGCCTATAATTCAATCAAGGCAGAGCTTGTCCCCATAACATTTCTTTACGACAATAGTGTGGGATACATCCTTTTATATATGCTCAAGATTTCGTTCTGGATTTTTGTCAAGGTCTGCCTGTTCATGCTCGTGGTGGCCATAATGGATTATGCCTATCAGAAATGGAAATTTCTGGAAGAACAGAAAATGACCAAAAAGGAAGTCAAGGACGAGACCAAGCAAACCGAGGGTGATCCCTTGGTAAAATCCAGGATCAGACAACTCCAGCACCAGGCGGCCAGGAAACGAATGATGGCCGATGTTCCCCGTGCGGATGTGGTGGTGACCAACCCGACCCGTCTGGCCGTTGCCCTGAAATATGACGGCAAGACCATGGATGCCCCGAAAGTGCTTGCAAAAGGAGCCGGCCCCGTGGCCGAGAATATCAGGAGAATTGCAAGGGAAAATGATATCCCCTTGGTGGAAGATAAACAATTGGCCCGAAACTTGTATAGCAGTGTAGATATCGGCGGGGAGGTTCCAACGGAATTATACCAGGCCGTTGCGGAATTGCTGGCGTATGTTTATAAATTAAAAGGGAAAAAGCTTTAGGAATGTGGCAGGAATTTGGCGATTTGTGTCAAAGTTTGATTTGAAACACCTGGAGTGCAAATGGCAATGAATTTAGCCGGGATTATTGCAGGGATCAAGAAAGAATCATCCGATATTCTGATGGTGTTTGCTTTTATCGGAATCTTATTGGCCATGATCCTGCCTTTGCATCCCATCATTCTTGATTTTTTTCTGGCATTGAATATTTCTTTATCTATTGTTGTGCTGGTTACCACCATGTATACTACAGCTCCCCTGGAATTTGCCATTTTCCCCTCCCTTCTTCTGGTCCTGACCCTGTTCCGGCTCTCCCTGAACGTGGCATCCACCCGTCTGATTCTTTTACACGGCAGTGAAGGCCCCCTTGCAGCCGGTGCAGTGATCCAATCCTTCGGCAGTTTTGTGGTGGGCGGGAATTATGTGGTGGGGTTTATTATTTTTGCGATTCTGGTTCTGATCAATTTTCTGGTGATTACCAAAGGTGCGGGCAGGATTGCCGAAGTTGCCGCCAGATTTACCTTGGATGCCATGCCCGGAAAGCAGATGGCCATTGATGCGGATCTGAATGCCGGCATGATTGATGAGGACGAGGCCAGGGCAAGGCGAAAAGCCATTGCAAAGGAAGCTGAATTCCACGGGGCCATGGATGGAGCCTCAAAATTTGTCCGTGGGGATGCCATTGCCGGTATTGTCATCACCATGATCAATATTGTAGGCGGGTTTGTTATCGGTGTCCTTCAGCAGGGGATGGAGATGGCGGAGGCACTGACCGTCTATACGCTGCTTACCGTTGGGGATGGTCTGGTGTCACAGGTGCCGGCCCTTCTCATCTCGGCTGCCGCAGGCCTCCTGGTTTCAAGATCAGGCTCTGAGATGAAAATGGGGGCAGAGTTTGCCAAGCATCTTTTCTCTAGCTCAACTCCGGTTTTTATCGGGGCCGTGATCGTGTTTGGTATGGGGATGATCCCCGGCCTTCCGTCCGTTCCTTTTATGACACTGGGTCTGGTGATCGGGACCCTGGCCTGGTATTTTTTAAGGGAGGATGAGGTGAAAAAGGAAGAAAAACGGTCAGGGGAAAAGGCGGAAGCAGAAGAAGAGGGAACCGGTGCTCCCGAAGATGTGGACCATCTTTTAAATCTGGATACCATAGAGCTGGAAGTCGGGTACGGACTGATTCCCCTGGTAGACAAACAACAGGACGGGACGCTTCTGGGAAGAATCAGGGCCATCCGGAGGCAGTTTGCTACGGAACTGGGCATCATCATCCCTCCCATCCATATCCGGGACAATCTCAATCTGAATCCGGCCCAATACCGCCTGATGATCAAAGGGGTTGAAACCGCATCAACGGAACTTATGGTCAATCATTATCTGGCCATGGACCCCGGGGGCATGGCCCAGAAAATTGAGGGGATTGATACGGTAGAACCGGCTTTCCATCTTCCGGCCAAATGGATTCCCCTGGAACGGGAGGAAGAGGCCAAATTTGCCGGATATACCGTAGTGGATAATTCTACCGTCATCGCCACCCATCTGACGGAGATCGTTCGAAATAATGCCCACGCCCTTCTGGGCCGTCAGGATGTCCAGCATCTGATGGATAATCTGGCCAAAACAAATCCCAAGGCTGTGGAGGAAC
>JAABTB010000243.1 GCA_011390085.1 Desulfobacula sp. | reverse complement strand
CATGCAACATGAAAAGGGCAAGAACAATAATATAAGGGAAATAGATATAATACACAAGATTATCCGCCTTTATGGGTTTTAATACTGAAATCCATGCCGTCACTGGATATGAAAACAGCTCCATCCCTATCCGTTCTGAAGATATGGATTCCCATATCATTGTATCTTTTCAATACATCCGGATGCGGGAATTTATATCGATTGTTACGGCCGCAGGATATTATTACACTTTTAGGTAGGATTTTATCAAGAAAAATTTCAGTGCTGGACGAAGAACTGCCGTGGTGTGGGGAAAGCAAAATTTTTGAACGAAGATTTAAACCGTTTCCCTTGGCAAGGAGTTCTTCACGGGTTGAAAGAATATCTCCCGGAAACATCATTGAAAATCCTTTGTATGAAATTCTGAAAACAAGGGAATTGTTATTCAGATCACCGGAAGCATAATGATCGGCCGCCTCTAAAAATATAACCGCAGTTTCCCCGAGATACA
>JAABTB010000242.1 GCA_011390085.1 Desulfobacula sp. | reverse complement strand
CGAGATACAATGCTTCCCCTCTCTCTGAAGGCTCCCATATCCGGATCTTGTTTTTTTTGCAGGTTTCCATCAGCTTTTTATAAGCCTCGGTTTCCCTCATATCCGCATTCTTGATAAAGGTGAGAACCTTAAAATTCTTTAAGATGTAAATCAAACCGTTTAGATGGTCTGATTCAGGATGGCTTAAAATAATATAATCCAGCGTATCTATCTTATTTTGCCATAGAAAAGGGGCCAGAATATATTTGCCTGTATCAAAGGCGGATAATTCAGCGAATCCTCCGCCATCCACTAAAATATGATGGCCCTGAGGTGTCTGAATCAAAGAACTGTTCCCCTGCCCTACATCCATGATGGTAACGGCTAATATGGGGCCTGGTGTCTTTGTGAATTGGCCATTCAAAAAATTATAAATGCCTAAAATACTCATCAGCACAAGGATAGCCGCTGATATTTTTCGTTTTCTTTTTAATAGCGCATAAAGGAATGCGAACATCAGATAGATCAAGGTGATTTCAGACCCATCCAAACTCATTATTCTCACCCATGAAAACGGTATTGAAACAATAGCCTCCGAAGATAGAATTGAAAATGAAATCAGAAAATGGCAAAGATCGATGATCCAGCCTGAAAAAACAGGAAAAAAGGAAAAACCCAGTAGAGAAACAATCCCCAGGGGAAGAATAACTAACCCCACAACAGGGATGAAAACAAGATTTGAAATGAGCTGAACAATGGATATGGTATGAAAATAATGGGCGGTCAAAGGAAAAGTGCCCAAAGATGCAAAAAAAGACACGCACAGGAGCATTGCGGTTTTCCCCAAGAAATTGTCTTTGTAAGGGAAAGCCCCTTTTTTAATCAGCGAAAGCCCACCCACGATAAACCCCACCGCAATGAAGGATAATTGAAAGGATATGGAAAAAAGAGCCGCAGAATCGATGATCAGAATCAGAATCCCCGCCATGGAAAGGCTTGACGGGAAATCTTTTTCTTTTTCGGAAATCAATGAAAAAAGAAGCACCAGGGTCATGATAAATGCACGCTGGGTTGAAGGGGAAAAGCCTGAAAATATGCAATACACCATGAGCGGAATGACTGTTATGGCCCCGGCCATTTTTTTAGACCGGCCGGTGATTAAAAATTTCGGAAAAATTGACAGAAAATTGGAAATACCGCTAAAAAATAAAAATCCGATAATGGACAGGTGAAGCCCGGAAATAGCGAAAAGATGACTGATGCCGGCTTTTGAAAATAATTCCCTCAAATCAGGCGTAATGAGTTCTGTTTTTCCCGTGATCAATGCGGCCAATGCCTTTCCGGTCTCCGAAGGGCCGGTATGGTCTAATATAAAAGTATAAAAACCAAGTCTGGTGTTCTCTATGACTCGAACGAGCCTCAAAAAGAGGTTTTTCGAGTCGCTTCCATTTATAATCCTGATATTTTTTTGGTCACAGTATGCCGTTCCGGCCAGTCCTTTTAACTTGAAATATCTGACATAATCAAAGGCTCCCGGATTTTCAAAATTCTGAACTGAACGGAGGGTGGATTCAAATTCGATCATATCCCCATATTGAGGAATTGGGCCTGAAGATAAATATATACTCAGTTCAATTTTGCCGCTGACCCGTTCTGGTATCTGATCCGGCAACACAATCTTCCGGCATTCAAGTGTGACTTTTATTTTTTTGTCATAATGGCGGGAGAATGAAACTATTTTTCCTTTAACGCGAGTCTTTTTAATATCAAAAAATTGGTGGATATGATCCTCCGGATAAACAGGAAAAAGCTTCGTTTGGATGGATAGCATCCCTAATCCGCAGATCAGAAAAAGGAAAAGGGGCAAAAAGGCTTGTTTATAGAAGAAAACGGCAAGGATCGACAATCCGGATAAAACGGCAAGAACAAACCATACATAGGTCTTGGAATCCGGAAGGCAACCTCCCAGCGCAATTCCAGCCATCAATGCGAAAAAAATAAATAAGGAGGGCGGTTTTAAATGGGTAAGAATTGTGTTCACATCATCTCACCTCATATCAGGGATTTTATTTAATTCGAACGATATCCGCGTCAAGTTGTGAGAATTTTTTTTCAATGGCTTCATATCCTCTGTCCATATGATATACCCTTGAAATAACGGTTGTTCCTTCAGCCACCAATCCGGCAATCACAAGGGAGGCGCTGGCTCTCAAATCTGAAGCCATGACCGGTGCGCCCTGAAGCTTTTTAACCCCCCTGACCATGGCAATATTGCCGTTGGAAATGGAGATATCCGCCCCCAGGCGAAGCAATTCATTGGCATGAATGAATCGATTTTCAAAAATGGATTCATGGATCACACTGTTGCCGTCGGCAATGGTCATCAATGCCATGAACTGGGCCTGCATATCCGTGGGGAAACCAGGATAGGGTACTGTTTTGATATCCACACTGTGGATCGGGCCCCTGCCTTTCACCCGGATACTGTCGGGATAGGTTCGGATCTCAGCACCCGTGGCCTTGAGTTTACTGATAATACTGCCCAGGTGCTCAGGTTCACAGGATTTGATAAGCACATCCCCGCCGGTAGCCGCCGCTGCAACCATAAACGTGCCGGTTTCAATTCTATCGGGAATGACGGCAATCTCTGAAGAAGAAAGGCTCTCAACCCCCTCAACCGTGATAATGGCAGTCCCTGCCCCATTTATCCGGGCTCCCATCCGGTTTAAGGCATCGGCCAGGGCTACAATCTCCGGCTCCCGGGCGGCATTCCGTAGGACGCTGGATCCTTTTGCAAGACTTGCCGCCATCATCAGATTCTCAGTGCCGGTAACCGTGGGGATATCAAAATAGATTTCATTGCCGATCAGTCTGTTGGCTTTGGCTTCAATATAGCCGTGATCCATCGTGATTTCCGCCCCAAGGGCCTCAAGCCCGGAAAGATGCATATTCACAGGCCTTGCCCCAATGGCGCAGCCTCCCGGCATGGATACTTTTGCATGACCGAATCTGGCCACAAGGGGTCCTAAAACCAGAATGGAGGCTCTCATCTTCCGGACCAGATCATATTCTGCTTCAATTTTATGAATATAGGTGCCGTCGATCTCCAGATTTCCTTTGGAGGATTTGCAAACAGCTCCCAGGTCTTCCAGAAGAAGTTTAATGCTCTTAATATCCATTAAATCCGGGACATTGGTAAAGCTGGTTTTGCCGTTAACCAGGATGGCCGAGGCAATCAGAGGAAGGGCGGCATTTTTTGCGCCGCTGATACTGACTTCGCCGTAAAGTTTCCGGCCGCCGTTAATTTGAATTTTATCCATAATTGAAATCGGTTTCGCTGTGATTAGGAAAAGGGCTTTGGTTAACTGCCAAAACCCCCCTGGTTATTCAGTGGTACCTGGGACGAGAATTGAACTCGTACAGTGATAATCACCGAGGGATTTTAAGTCCCAGAAAATTATTGTCAATTTGTTCTTTTTTTTCAAAACCTTAAATGTCGGGCATTTCAAATTCCTATTTTTGGTTTCGTTTGGAAATGTTTGTAAATATTTGACCTTGACGGGCACAATTTAGGCACATAATCTTTTCTAAAACGACTCCAATGTTTTCATTTAATTTGATGAAGTATTTACGCTTTCCAGCCAAAAAACTCAAGGGGTATCTGAATCAATATCAACCCTGCCCTCTCAAAAAACTATCCAATGCCTCAATCAACACT
>JAABTB010000241.1 GCA_011390085.1 Desulfobacula sp. | reverse complement strand
GGACCCGTCCTTGGCGATCCACATCTGGGCCAGGTCATCGCCGATAAACTCATTACCGGCCATGGCCGTGGTGGTCTTGCCGCATCCGCTGGGGGCGGCCCCGGCGAACCAGGTGATCCGGCCCCTGGGGCCGTGGATCCCGGTGATAAACATATGCTCGGACAATTCATTTCCCGGATTGTCATAGACGGCCTTGTCCACTGCAAACCGATGGTTTCCTTTTTTCAGCAGCAGGGTATTGCCGGCATAGGTGCATTTCCAGGCATAGGTGGTCCGGAATTTACGGTCCATGAACACCCTGGCATCGGGAAGGTCTTCGGTGCGGTTAAGGCCCTCGCTGTGAACATTGGTGAAAAAATGGCCCAGGCTGGTGACTTCTTTATCAAAGGCGTTATAGGCATTCCTGTACAAAAGTTCGGCACTGTGGGCCACATAGGCGGAACTGGTGATCTCCAGGGCCGGGTTTGAAGCGGGCGCCCCCACCGGACCCCGCATATAAAAGCCGATGACCATGGTCGTGTCTTTCATGATGTCCGTCATATTGGAGCGGACCTGTTCCAGGGCCGTGGGTCTGTCCATGCGGTTGGCAAGGGAGGAAACCTCGTCTTCCGGGTTGGCTATATAATAGGTCCGGTCAATGATCCGGCCCTGTTCCTTGGCAAGGTCGAAATGGATGGTGTGGCCGTTCATGGCCAAGGGCTGCTCTTCTTTTTTTTCCAGGGCCAGGGTCCGGATGAACTGTTTGTCCGCCGGGGACCCGGTATTTACAAAAACCGATTTCGGGTTACAAATCACAATGGCATTGGCGATCCGCTTCAGGACCTCGGGATGGCTGATCTTAAGCATCCGACCCTGGTGTTCCTTGTCCATAAATTTTTCGAATATGGCTTTGGCTTTTTCTTCGGAATCTATTTTTCCGAGTTCCGTGATGATGTCCATATCTTTTTCTGTAGTCTGCATGTATTATTATCTCCAATATGATAAAGGTTAAGAAATTATTCATATTCCAACATTAAACTTATTTCATATAATCATTAGCTTCTTTTTTCAATAGAATAAAGTTGGGTTGTAATTTTATAAAAACCGATATAAAAACAGGCGGATGGAAAAAGAGGCAAAAGGAAATTTAAATAAAGAGAGATATGAATCGTAAAATAATTGCGGATTTACACAATCATACCACTGAATCCGATGGGGAATTTACCCCAAAGGAGCTGGTTGAAAAGGCCAAGGCTCTGGGATTAAAGGCCATCGCCATCACAGACCATGATACGCTCAAGGGGTTGAAAACCGCAGTTCAGGCCGGAGAAGAACTTGGGATGGAAGTGATTCCCGGTGTGGAAATTTCCGTCTGTTTTAAAAGACCCTTTTTTACCGGAACCCTTCACCTTTTAGGGTATTTCCCTTCCGACAGACTTTACGACACAAACTGGATGACACGGATGGATCAGATGCTTGCAAGAGGAAGAGGGGAAGATCTTGTCCGGGCAAGAATCAGAGAAATCAATCAATACTTCGGCCCCGGAGGCAAAACGTCTCTACTATCGAGGCCCATGGAGTTTGACGATATTGAAAGATTCAGCCGGAACGCCACCCGGCGTCATTTTGCCCTGGCCTTGACGGAAAACTTTGGCATCACAGACAGGGAGACAATAACCAGCATCCTTGGAAATGCGAGCCCGGCCTATCTGCCTTCGGGAACAAAGCTGAAGGATGTCCGGGGGATTCTTCAGGACAAGGGCATGTTCTGCGCCCTTGCCCATCCGGCGGCCGGTTCCTTTCCGGGACCGGGGCATTATAAGGAAGTCCTTCCTCCCCTGGATATTGTGCTTCAGATTCTGCCTGAATTCATCGAGGCAGGGATTCACGGCCTGGAAGTGTATTATCCCGGCCATACCAAAGCGCAACAGGAAGATTTAAAATCCCTGGCGAAAAAATACAACCTGATCATCACCGGCGGATCGGACTGCCATGACGGCATGGACCGACCCATGGGGGTAGAGGGGCTGACCGAATCGGAATACACAATATTTAAGGCGGCATTTCTATGAGACGAAAAGAAAGAGAAATCAAGGATCAAAAAGAGATTGAGCATATTTTAAAGGTTTGCAGCGTCTGTCGCCTTGCCATGGTGGACGAAGATAAACCCTATCTGGTGCCCATGAATTTCGGATACCGGGATGGCGCCCTTTATCTGCATTCTGCACGGGAAGGAAGAAAAATCGACCTGATCCAAAAAAATCCCCATGTCTGTTTTGAGGTGGACGAGATTGTCCAATTCAGAAAGGCAAAGCCGGCCTGCGACTGGGGGGTGGAATACAAAAGCGTGATCGGGTCCGGCAAAGCCGTTTTTATCGCCGATCCCGAGGAAAAACGCCGGGCCTTTGATACGATCATGGCCCAGTATTCCGATGAGGCCTTCGATTATCCGGACACAATGCTTGAACGAACCCTGGTTATCAAAATCGAGATTGAGAAGATGACGGGCAAAAAATCCTGAGCACTTTTCCAAATCCTGCCAATTCACCCTTTTTATAAGGGCTTTGGTTTTCATGAGGAGTTCCAAGAGACATCCATGAGAAAATGGTACCCTGTTGTTTTTCTTTTTGCCTGTTTTTTTCCGGCAGGGCTGCGCCTTGTGTCTCAGGGTCTTACGGAGCCCCTTGGTCTTTTGTCGGATATCTGCGTCGGTCTTTTGTTTGCAGTTTCGGCCTGGCAACCCTCACGGTTTTTACGCGCCGGATTTCTTCTTGCCTGGTTTTTTTTCCAGGTCGGATCCCGGGAGCTTCAATCTGCGGTCCAGCGGATGCCGTCCTGGCAGGATCTGGCCTTTGTCATGGACCCTGCCTTTTTAACCAATACAGCCGCAGGGTTTTATTTTGCCGAGCCGGGATTTGCCCTGGGTCTCGGCATTCTTTCCATCGCTGCTGCGGCCTTGCCCTTGCAGCGGCCCGGGAAAAAGCCATTGGCGGCATTATTGCTGGCCGGTCTTCTGATTCTGCCCATCCACGGCCTTTTGCAAAAAACGATGAAGGAACGGGGAATTGCCGAGACATACAACCCCCTGCACTGGTTTGCCGGCGACGCAATCCGATCCTTGCTCCCGAAAGGCGATCGGCGCATCAGCCCCGAGGAATTGCCCATAACCCTCAGAACGGCGGATATCAGCGGTACCCCTTTTTTTGAGCAGGGCCGGGCAAAGAATGTATTGCTCATCGTTCTGGAGGGCATTTCCGGGATATATCTGCCGGAGGCCCGGCAGGCCATGCAGGTCAAAGACGGGCCTTTTACTATGGGCAGGTTTTCGGCTGCCACCCGGAATGCCATGCTGGTCCCGGATTTTGTCACCCACAGCCATCAGACCATCCGGGGCCTTTATGCCATACACTGCGGAGATTTCAGCAAATTTTCATATGACCAGCCCAAGGCTCTGGAACTTCAATTCAATCCGGAGCAGGCCCTGCAATGCCTGCCGTCGCAATTGTCGGCCAGGGGGTTTGACACCCATTTTCTGCAGGGAGCGCCCCTGCAGTTCATGAGCAAGGACAGGATCATGCCGGTCATGGGCTTTGAGCGGGTGAGCGGGGTCGAGTGGTTTACAAAAAGGACCCGGACCGATTTTGTCTGGGGCACAACGGATGAGGATTTTTTTGCCGGAGCCGGCCGGTATATCCGCAGCCTTAAGCGCAGCGGCAAACCCTGGTTTCTCTCCTTGTTGACGGTGGCCACCCATCAGCCCTTTGATGCCGATGATGAGGCCGAAGCCCGGTACGGGTCCCGTAAACTCGCATCCGTTGCCCGGCTTGACCAGGCCCTGGGCAGATTCATGAAAGAGTTGAAGCAAAGTCGGGTTCTGGAAAACACCCTGGTGATCATCACCTCTGATGAGTCCCATGGGGCCGAAGAGGAAGACTGGTTCAGCAGTTGGGGATTTGCCGCAGTGCTTGCGCCGGAGCAGGAAGCCCTGCCCCGTCTGAAAACAGGGACTTACGGCCTGGTGGACATTGAGGTTTCCATCCTGGATTATCTGGGCTTTCCCCTGCCCCCGGATATTGTGGGCCGAAGTTTTTTCAGGGATTATGAAGGCTCTCGGGATATGGTCTCCTATACGGCCGGAAAACTTCGCCGGCAGACCCCGGCCGGCCTGCTCTATGAGTGCACCGGTGAAGGGGACTGTGAGGTAAGCCGGAATTCCGGCATCATCGGCCCCCGGCAGGAAAG
>JAABTB010000025.1 GCA_011390085.1 Desulfobacula sp. | reverse complement strand
TTCCGATCTACCGGTCCCCAAAATATGGCTCGGCGTTCCCCTGATCATCCAAGGTACCGTCATCGGCGCCATCTGTGTTCAGCATTATTCAGATCCCGGTTATTTCTCACACCGGTACCTGGAAATCCTGATTTCCGTTTCTGATCAGATTGCCGTAGCCATTGAAAGGCGGCAGATTCTGGATGCCCTTGAAAAAAAAGAAAAAACCCTGAGCCTGATCTTTGACCAGAATCCGGATTCCATTCTAATCACCCGAATGGATACGGGCGCCATTGCCGACGCCAATAAAGTGTTTATGGATCTTTCCGGCCTTGGCCCCAACACCTTACTGGGGAGGACCACAGAAGAAATCGGCATGTGGAAGGACGAGCATGAATATCCAGCGTGGATTGTCCGGCTGAAAGAAAAGGGGTTCTATAAAAACCAGAAGGCCGCCCTCTTTCTCAATAATAAAACCATTTCAGCCCTTATTTCCTCAAAAGTCCTGGATCTTGACGGCATTCCCCATATCATTTCCATCATCCGCGATATCTCTGATCAAAAAAGCTTTGAAGACGGCCCGGCTCAACCCCTGATGGAAAAAACAAAAGACGGCGGCGTTGAAAATTCTCCCAAAACCATCCTGGTCATTGAGGATGAGAATATGGTAAGGGATATGGCCGTTAAAGCCTTAAAGGTCTTTGGGTATAAGACTCTTGACGCCTGTGACGGTGAAGCAGGGGTAGCCCTGTTCAAAAAACATCACACGTCCATTGATGCCGTCCTGCTGGATATAATCATGCCGAAAATGTCAGGCACGGAAACGTTCAGGCAGTTGCTGAAAATAAATCCCAATGTCAAAGTCATTGTAGCATCAGGCCATGTCACCAATGACGATCAGAAAAAAATATTTACAAAGGCCTGCGCCTACCTTGAAAAGCCCTATCAGATTATGGAACTCAAACAGACCTTGGCGTCTATTTTCAAATAGCCGGCTCTATTCGTCCCAGCCGTGCTGGCCGATTAATTTGACAAACCGGCAAGCTCCCAGATTGCTCGTTCTGATACCGGTCTCGGTCTTTTCAAGTTTCAGCAATTCCTGGGAAAAGGTGCCTCCCACAGGCATGACCAGGCGCCCCCCCATTGAAAGCTGATCGATCAAAGGGGTTGGAATCTGTTGGCCGCCCGCAGTGACCATAATGGCATCAAAGGGGCTCTCCTCTTTCCAGCCCTGGGTTCCGTCTGAATATCGCGTGACAATATTATAATATTTTAATCGATCAAACAGCTTTCTCGTCTGCAGGAAAAGCGTGTTATTTCTTTCGATGGTATAGACCTTATAGGCAATCTGGGCAAGGACTGCTGCCTGGTACCCGGACCCGGTCCCTATTTCCAGCACCCGTTCATGCCCTTTTAATTCAAGACTCTGGGTCATCTCTGCAATAATATAGGGCTGGGAAATGGTCTGGCCTTCCCCAATGGGAAGCGGGAAATCGCCATAGGCACTGTCTACCAAGGCCTCGCTGACAAACAGATGCCGGGGGACCCTGGACATGGCCTGAAGGACCAGAGGATCGGTAACTCCCCTTGAAATAATCTGTTTTTCCACCATTTCACTTCGCTGGCGGGCAAATTTCTTAGGTTCATCTTTCATGCCCCCCTTAATACCAGCAAGACATACATCCGTCAAGATGACACAATCCTTTTACCCCTGCAAACTCATCTTGATTTTTGCGCTGAACATCAGTAATGATGACCCCATGACGAAACTTCAACAGATCATAACGGCAATCCTTGTTTCCTGGATCATCTTTTTCATCGGCATATCCGGGTATATGGTGATAGAAAAGTGGAGTTTCCTCGATGCCGCCTATATGACGGCCATAACCCTTGCCACCGTAGGATTCATGGAAGTTCATGAAATGAGTCCGGCAGGGCGGATATTTACCATTGTCCTGATATTTTTCGGTGTGGGATATTTTGTCTATATTGGCGGACTCGTCATTCAAACCATTGTCGAGGGGGAAATACAATCCATATTGGGGAGGAAAAGATTGGACAAAAAAATCAGTAAGATGAAAAACCATTATATTATCTGCGGCTATGGCCGTATCGGAAGGGTTCTATGTCAGCTCATCAGCGAAGAAACAAAGGATATTGTCGTTATTGAAGAAAAAGATGATCTAATGGCCCTGCTGGAAAAAGACAAAATGCATTATCTTCACGGAAATGCTTCAGATGAAGACCTCCTGGAAAAAGCAAATATTAGAAACGCATCCTTTCTGGTGGCCGCCCTCGGAACCGATGCAGCCAATGTTTTCCTGGTCCTGACCGCAAGGCAGTTGAACCCGGACATTTATATCCTGGCCAGGGCCAGCAACCCGGATGTCAGGAATAAATTATTGATTGCCGGAGCCAATCTTGTGGAATCCCCCTATGATACAGGGGCCATATCCATGGGTCTGAAATTGTTAAGGCCCAGTGTCAGCAGTTTTCTCGATATTGCCCTGTCAAGGAAAAGCGAGGCTATTCAGATCGAAGAGCTTTTTGTTCCAAAGATTTCCCAGTATACCCATATTGCCCTGAAGGACTCCAAGATCCGGCAGGATTTCAACCTCATTATCATTGCCGTTAAAAAAGCATCCGGCGAGATGCTTTTCAATCCTCACTTTGAAACATTGATTGAACCCAGGGATACGGTGATCGTCATGGGTAAAGCAGCAGATCTCAGAAAATTTTCCAAAGCCATTAACCCTGAAGGGGCCTGAAATCATAATATTGCATATTTCAGTTCCGTCCGGGTCCGTACTGAATCCGTCGGCTTATATTTTGTAAATCACCCGCTGATCCGTAATGATGATATCCACGCTGTATTTTCTGGATTCCATCTGAATCTGATCCACGATCTGTTCTTCATAGGCCAGGGCCACCTTCCTGCATGTTTCAGGCAACCTAGTGATGAGCTTGTTATAAAAATTGTTACCTAATCCGACCCGGCCACCCTTATCATCAAAGGCAAGTCCCGGGATAACGGCAATATTGATCTCGTCCAAAGATACTTTTTTACACCTGTCAATATCCGGTTCCAGTATATCATTGGCATTCCTGATCAAATCCTTGCCATAGCTGCTGATCTTATAGAGATTGATGGCGTTTTTTGCATCTGTAAAAACCGGCAGAGCAATTCCTTTTTCAATCTGAAGTGCTTTTCTGATGATCTTTTCCGTGGGGATTTCATTGCTCACAGGAGTATATAAAAAGGCCAGGTGGGCTTCCATAAAATTTGCAAATTCAAACAGCCGTTGTTCAATCTTTGCGTATTTGGCATTAAGTTCTTCTTTTGTAAGATTTTTCAAACGTTCAGCCACAAGTGCCAGGTTATTCGTTTTTACATTCTTCATATCATCCATAACTTTCGTTCCTCTGATTACAAAAAAAGTTTTTTTAAATATTATACACAAGTCTCAAATTGTCAACCTGCAATAATCATTGACTGTTTACACCCTGCATGCTATCAGGTTAAGATCGTTGAAGAATCTTATGAATGAAGTAATTAGCTAACTCTTGTAAGGAAAAATGAAGGAAAAATGCTGGATTTAAAATTTATCAACACCCACCTGGAAGGTGTAAAAACAGCCATGAACAAAAGAAGGGCCAAAATTGACTTTTCCCTTCTGACGGATAATGATGAAAAAAGGAAAGCGTTGCTTTTAAACATAGAAGAATTAAGGCATACCCGGAATAAGGTTTCCGATGAAATCGCAGGTTTAAAAAAATCAGGGGGAGACGCCGGCCCTCTCATTGAGAAAATGAAGGACGTGTCGGATACCATCAAAACCCTTGATAAAGATCTTGCCGCCATAGAAACTGCCATTCAATCTTTTCTCATCTCCCTGCCCAATCTCCCCCATGACAGCGTCCCTGTGGGCAAGGATGAGACAGAGAACCGCCTTGAAAAAAAATATGGAGAACCCAGAACCTTCGATTTTGAAATCAAACCCCACTGGGAGATCGGCGAAGCCTTGGGCATTCTTGATCTGGCGCGGGCCGGCAAACTGGCCGGGGCCAGATTTCCCTTGTATTTTGGAAACGGGGCCAGGCTTGAAAGGGCCTTGATCAATTTCATGCTGGATACCCATGTTTCCCGGCATGGATATACCGAGACCCTTCCCCCCTTTATCGTGAACCGGGCAACCATGACGGGCACCGGGCAATTGCCCAAATTCGAGGAAGACCTTTTTAAGATTGAGGGCTGGGACTATTTTCTCATCCCCACCTCTGAAGTTCCCATGACCAATATTTATGCCGGGGAGATCCTTGACGAGTCCCTTCTGCCCTGTAAATTTACGGCCTATACGCCCTGCTTCAGGTCGGAAGCCGGGTCCTACGGCAAAGATACCAAGGGGCTGATCCGGCAACATCAGTTTAATAAGGTGGAGCTGGTCAAATTAACAACCCCAGAATCCTCTTTTGAAGAACTGGAATCCCTGCTGGCAAATGCTGAAAAAATCCTTCAGCTTCTTGAACTTCCCTATCAGGTTATCTCGCTCTGTACCGGCGATCTTGGTTTTTCTGCGGCCAAAACCTATGATATTGAAGTCTGGATGCCGGGCCAGGGCAAATACAGGGAAATCTCTTCCTGCAGCAATTGCCTTGATTTCCAAGCCAGACGGGCCAATATCCGGTTCAGAAGGAAAGACGGGAAAAAACCCGAATATGTCCATACCTTAAATGGGTCCGGACTTGCCGTCGGCAGAACCTTTGCCGCCATCCTGGAGAACTATCAGAATCCGGACGGTTCTGTAGCCATCCCCAAAATACTAATTCCCTATATGGGAGGTCAAACCGTTATTCGCCATGATGCCTGATTATTTCCCGGAAGATATCAAACCCTATATCATACCCGGAGCTAAGGGTGAATTATATTACCAGTGCCTCGGATGTGACGCCCAATATCCCGTTGATAAGCTTTTATATGTCTGTCCTTCCTGCCAGGAGGTCCTGCTCATTCATGACCGAAATGCCTCATCTTTAAAAAAAATCCCGGGTCCGGTCTGGCAAAAAATATTTGATTTCCGAAGAATGCTCAAAATTCCGGCCCTCAAAGGAATTTACCGGTATCATGAATTCATCGGCTCCTGTATTCCCCTGGAATCCATCATCTATCTTGGAGAAGGTCATACCCCTGTTGTGGAAGCCAATGCCCGGCTGAAAGAAAAAGTCGGTCTGTCCTTTTTTTACAAGAATGACGGCCAGAACCCCAGTGCCTCCTTCAAAGATCGCGGAATGGCCAGCGCCTTGTCCAGCATCAAATACCTCATTGATCAAAAACGGATCTCCAACGTTATTGCCGTCTGCGCCTCCACCGGGGACACCTCGGCCTCAGCAGCCCTCTATGCGTCCTATCTGGGTCCTTTGATCAAATCCGCCGTTCTTTTGCCCCATAAAAAGGTCACTTCTCAGCAATTGTCGCAACCTCTGGGGAGCGGGGCAAGGGTTTTCGAAATCCCGGGGGTCTTTGACGACTGCATGAAAATTGTTGAATCCCTTTCATCCCGGTATTCCGTTGTCCTCTTGAATTCAAAAAATGCCTGGCGGATTCTGGGACAGGAATCCTATTCCTATGAAATTGCCCAGGATTTTGACTGGAAAATGAAGGATAAAGTTGTCGTCGTTCCCATCGGGAATGCGGGAAATATCTCGGCGGTCATGAGTGGTTTTATTAAATTTTTTGAGGCCGGTATCATTGATGCCCTTCCTAAAATCATCGGTGTCCAGTCAGAACATGCGGATCCTGTTTACCAATATTATCTCGAACCCGATGAAGCCAAACGAAAATTTGTGCCGGTCAATACAAAACCCAGCGTTGCCCAAGCTGCTATGATCGGAAATCCGGTGTCCATGCCGCGGGTCATACAGATCTCAAAAAAATACAATGAAATGGCCGGATGCCGGCAGGTATTCTTTATCCGCGTCACTGAACAGTCCATTATGGATTGGCAACTCCAGGCCAATCATAACGGCCATATTGCCTGTACCCAGGGAGGCGAATGCCTTGCAGGGCTGGCAGAGGCTTTTTTGCAAAAAATTGTCACTGCCGACGAAACTGCTATTCTTGACGCCACGGCCCATGCCATAAAATTTTCAGAATTCCAGGACCTTTATTTTAGGTCTGAAATCCCTGAAGATTATAAGATCAATTCCAATCCTGATTTTATCAATCTGCCGTCGCTGATACTGCCGGATGACCCGGATATGATCCCGTCCCAACAAAAACGATTGAATGAAAAAGATTTCAAACGATTTGTACAAGAAATTTCCGATAAAATCGCTGAAAAATTGAAATTAAACGTATCTGAATAGCTTATGAAGAAAGATGCCGGAATAAAATTATTCATTTTTAGTATTCTGTCCATATATGCCTGTATTGTCATTCCCTGTCCTTCCCAGTCAAAAACCAGCAGCGTCAAAACCTCTTATAAACGGTATTCCATTTTAAGCTATAAAGGCGAAGATATCCTTTGTGAACCCTATACAGTGACCAAAGATGACTGGCTGTATAAAATTCTCAGGAAAAAAGGGGAAATCTCGGAAAAGGATTTTCCTCATTTCATCAGCATTTTTAAAGAGATAAACCCCCATATTAGCAATATTGATGCCATTGAACCGGATATTAATATTCTGATTCCACTGAAAAAAGTGAATAAAGCCGACTATGATCTCAGCACGTCTAAGAATGTGGTCGTTCCGATCATCAGATTTTCAACCATTTCCGAAGATCCGGACCTTCAGCCCTTTCTGAAAAAGCATATTGTTCAGAAGGGAGAAACGGCTGAAATCCTCATGGATAAAGCATTTTTACAAAAAGCGGGGGGCCTGTCCGAGGAAGGGTTGAAAATCTTTCAACTGGCAAATCCGAACATTCAAAATATTAATGTCCTGTATGAAGGTACGGACATTTATTTACCGGACCCTTCGATCCGATCACAGCCATGGTTCAGGCCGCTTTTAAGCAAAAACTCTGCAGACAACAAAGCAATGCAGGATGAAACAAGAGACCACCATATAGAGGCCAACCAGCTTGCCCGCTTGAAAAAATACTCCTCCCTTATCGGGGGCGTCCTATTAAATCAGGGCAGACTATATTTCCCAGGAGATAACAATTCAGCCCATTTTCTTGATTTATCAGCTACCCCGGTGATTCAAACCGCCGATGACCAAAGAATTATCATTACTGCGGAGGATGCACTGAGCGATGAACTCGTTGAAAGCATTCGGTTGTATTGGAAAAATCTAAAGACCCAATTACTGGTCGATGCTCTGGAAAAAGCAAAAGGCAACGACAATGCCCCGCTCCATGGCAATAACACCCTGAAAACAAAAAAAATGGTCCAATCCCTTCTGTCTCAGACCGGGTTCGACTATACGGCCGATGCAAAGATTCCGTTCACCCTCTATCATATCAGCCTTGAAGCATCTTTTGGCAGAGTGATCCGAAAAGATTCAACGGATTTACTGATCAATTTCGGGAATGTTTACGGATCAGCCCTTGAGGTCCTTGAAAAAAATGAGTTTGAGATTATTTCCATAACCCCTGACCTTAAAGGGCATGAAATTATCGCTCTTTTATTTTCCCGGCTGGGGTATTCAATCCGGCAAAACCCGTCTTTTTCTACCGGGGAAACGGTTGAAAAACTTGAGGGTGTCTATACGGTTCAAGACCAGGACAAACTCTTCATACCGCTTAAATCTTTAAGCGCTTCCGCAACAGCCTATTTACAAAAGGAAAACGTTAAAATCCTATCCATCGAGCATGATGCGGCAATAATACAAGAGGAGTCCTTCAAATGAAAAATCTATGCTGTCTATATGTTTCCTTCCTGCTTTTGACCTCATGTGCATCCCAGGTTGTGAATCCTGGGGGGAAAAAAGAAATCGCCCTTGCAACCCAGAGAGTCGGCGAAGGGTTCTATAGTGCCGGAAATTATTCATTAGCACTCAAAAACCTCTTGGAAGCCTATGAAACCATACCCGATGACCCCTATTTGAATAACAGCCTGGGACTTGTCTATCTGGCAAAGGACCGATATGATCTGGCGGAAACTCATTTTAAAAGGGCCCTGGAATTTAAAAAAGACTATGTCGATGCAAAAAACAATCTGGGTGCTGCCTACCTGAAACAGGAAAAATGGTCCTTGGCCGTTGAATGTTTTGAAGATGTTTCAAAAAATCTGATATATGCCTATCCGGAGATCCCTTTGTCTAATTTGGGGTGGGCCTATTTCCATCAGAAAAAATACGAGAAATCCATCTCTTATTTTACGAAATCCCTGGAAATCAACCCTAAATTTATCATCTCCATTCATGGTCTGGCTTCTGTTTATTTGGAAACCAAGGAGCATCTGCAGGCGATTGAATTTCTTAACCAGGAGCTGAAAAGGGAACCTTCTGCTGCAATTCTTCATTCCGATCTGGCTAAAGCCTATGAAGGCATCAACGATTTCACCCAGGCAAAAGCATCATGGCGCACCGTATTGAATTTTGCTTCCGAGACATCACAGATTGCCAGGGAAGCCAAAAAACGACTGGATGAATTAAACTAATCCGCTGCCGTATACTTGTTTCGCTTCTGCTCCAACTGGATGATGGACGGAGTTAAAAATATCAAGAGTTCATTTCTGTTGTCGATATTACCATCCGTACGGAAAAGTCGTCCCAGGATTGGAATTCCGGACAAGACCGGCGTTCCGGAAGTATTTTTGTTGTCCGTTGTCTTAACAATTCCGCCAATGACAATAGTGTCATTGTCGTTGACCAAAAGTTCGGTTTCAGCCTCATTGGTGGATAGAGAGGGTACACCATTGGTAATGGAATCAACATCGTTTTTTGTCAAATAGACGGTCATTGAAATTCGTTTATCCGGCGTCACATGGGGGGTGACTTCCAACAGCAGATCAATATTTTTAAATTTAACTGAGGATCCTCCTGAGTCATCCCGTTCAAGATAAGCAAATTCAAGCCCTTGTTTTATTTTTGCTTTTTTATTATCCAACGTGAGTATCCTGGGTGATGAAATGATCTTGACATCACCTTTGGTTTCCGATGCTGCGATTTGAGCCTTCAGGTTTAAAAAATTAGACCCGAGAATATTGTAAAAATTAAAGGATCCGGTATTAACCGGCGCAGAAGTGGGATAATTGAGAGCAACCGTGAAGTCTCTATCCCTGCCTGTCCAGGCCTCCTGAGTTTTCGCAAAGCCCAGGCCAAGGCCCAGCTCACGCGAAAAAGCCTTGGAGACCTCAACCACTTTTGCTTCAATCATAATCTGCGGGGTCACCCTGTCAAGGCGATAAATCGTCTCCCTGGCCTGATCAATTTTCGGTTGAATATCGGTCACAATGATCATATTGGTTCGTTTATCAACGCTGATTCTTCCCCGGTCCTTTGTGAGAATCTGGTCAATATGAGGCTTGATATCTATTTCTGCATCTGAGTAATTTATGGGGATATATTCCGTTACCAGCGGTTCAAAACTTTCTTTATCTTCCAGGGATTTCTTTTTTTCCGCAATGGCATCCTGGACAAATTTTTCTTCCTTCCTGAGAGTATCAAGGGTCGCAATCCGGATAACATTCCCTTCTTTTTTCTGGCCAAGATTATTCATTTTCAGGACAAGATCCAGTACCTGATCCCAGGGGACCGGGTCTTCCAGGGCCAAGGTGACTTTACCTTCAACGTCTTTATCAATGGCAAAATTTAACCCGCCCACACTTCTTAATATCCTGAACACATTTTTGATATCGGTCTCATAGAAATCCAGTTTGATTTTTTCGCCCGTAAATTTTTTAGGCGGGCCATATATCTCTTCCTCTAAGGTTTTGCTCTTTTCAACATATTCCATTGCCTTTGCCTGCGATATATCTGCTTTTGGATCAGGTGCAATGGTTTGGCTCCGGACTTCATTCTCGGAGGTTTTCTTTGCCTTGGCGAAAACCGGTGGCTCAAGCAGGGTTGGTTCGAAATACATCAAAATGGTATTTTGATCTTGAACAACCCGATAGGGAACAAGGTCTCTGATATTAATTTCGATTTTTGAATTTTTCTGTTTACCCGGGACCTCCACCGGCATTAAACTTTCGACGGCTGATTTGAAATACTGAGTCAGCAAGGGACGCTTATGATGATCCGGAATGATGGTATTGTATAGATTCAAATAGATCTTTTCTTTGCCACCCAGTGTAATATCATATTTTACAGGGTGATTGGTTTCAACAGCGATATTGGACTTCCCATCCTCCATTGAATTAAACTCAATATTCGTCAATGTAGCGGTCTGGGCTGGAATCCTTGGCTCGCCGGCATTTTCCGGAACAGCGGTTGATTTTTTATCCTCGACGCTTAAAAGCGGTTCCGGACTGCTTTTATCTTCTACCCTATCTTTGCCCAGAGTCTGAGAAAGATAAAATTTCAAGCTATTATTGGTTTCCGTGACTTCATAATCAAGATCCTTTGTTAGCAGAATCTCAATCTTGACGGTTGTTGTCTCTTTATCGGCATAGGCAACAATCACATCGCTGATAACGTCATTTTCCTTAACATTGGTTCTGAGATCAGGAGAGATTTTGGCCTCTGGAAGATAAACGGCAATTCCAAAAGGAAAGGATTGTTTTATGGAGGTATAGACAAGTTTCTGATTCCCCGTGATCGTAGCGATGATCTTCTGGTCCGCCATATCCACATGAACGGCAGTGATCTGCCGCCCGGCCAGACCTTCGGAATTTGTTTCCGCTGTTTGGGATTTTATCTGATCCTGTTCAGCCGTTTTTGTATTTTCAGTTTTCTGTGAGACGCAACCTGCAAAAAATAATACGGTCAAAAGAAAACTCAAAATATTCATTATCATAGGGTTTGATCTTTTTGTCGGGGGAAAAGGCATATCACTCCTCATCATCATTTTTATGAAGTTTTATTTCCTGAGTCTGCTCTTTAAGCTTGCCTTTGAAATCCTTAACAAGCTCCGTCACCACAATGCTGCTATCTTTTATCTCAGTAACTGTCCCTTGATTCCTACCGATAAAAGTTCCGATTGTAATTTCATACCCCTTCCCGGTGGCCTCCTCAACCATGGCAATCCGCTTTTTTTCCATTATGATGACGGCAACAAGGCGAATCTGACTCAATTCTATCTTTTCAAGGGGTGTCAGGATTCTCTGTGGACTATCGTCGGCAGCAGGCTGAGGCTCTTCTATTTTTTCCTGGATCAGCGGCAAAAAAGGATCAATTTTCCCTTTAGCGTCATAGTATTCAGCTTTCTCTTCAATCAATAAGGGCTCAATCTGACCTTGATTGCTTGCTTCAGGCATTGCTCGGGCCGGTATTTCTGTTTTAAGCTCCGCAGGTGCTGTCTGATCTTGATGAACCGGAGGAAAAATTTTCCCTGAAACGACTTCAGGAGCTGAAGGTTCGCTTATATTTGCCTGATCATTACAGGCAATACACAATATTGCCAACCCTATCAAAACCACCAGAAAAGAAATTTTTGAAGTATTCATCTTTCTCAAGTCTTTTTAATTTGCCCCTTCTGCTTCTGATCTTTCTGTGGAGGCGCTTGTTTCTCCACAAACATATAAGTAACCGCCTTACAGCTCATTTCAAGCGATTGCCCGTCGGGTTTGCTTTTTACATCTACATCGTTGATCGTCACTATTCTGTTGAGATGAAGGACCTGGAAGAAAAAATCTGCAATCTGATGATATTGTCCTTCCACCTTAATGGATACGGGGATTTCACTATAGAATTCCTTGTTGATTTCATTTTCAGGCTGAAACAGGTGAAACGCCAGGCCGGCATTGCTTCCAGCCTTGGAAACCCCTGTCAGCAGGGAGGGTATCTCTTTTTTGTCCGGAAGCGCTTTCATGGCTTCGTTGAAAGCCTCAAGGGTTTCGGCCATTTTCTTTTCATAGATATGAATCTCTTCCGCTCTTTTTTTATAGATTGCAAGTGTGTCTATCTGGGTTTTATAAATCTTTTGAACTATAGTATATTCTTCCTGACGCGGCATTAAAACAAAATAATAATATCCTCCGCCGAGAATACTAAAGGTGGCCAAACACATCAGAAGGCGTTGAACCTTTGTCAGCATTCCAACTTTTTCAAAGGTAACGGCGAGTTTTCCTTTGAACGCTTCCATCTTATTTTTTAGGCTGCTCATTTTGACCCTTTTTTAAATCTTCTTTTTTCCCTTCTTCCTGGGTTATCCCGGTTTGGCAAAGCAATTCAAATGATTTAAGCATTACATCGTCCTGAAATATTTTCATCTTTGACGCTTTCAGGTCAACTTTACTGAACAGCATTGACTTCTCAAGTTTTTCCATGAATTCTGCGACGGTCGGGTTATCAAAGGCAATTCCCTTAATGGTAAGGCCGGTAGAGTCTGTTTTAAAACTCTCAAGCCACATTCTTTCAGGGATAACAAGATCCGGCATACTTTTGAACAGAACAAAATGCTTTTCCTTTTGTTTTTCTAAGGACGAAACAATCGCAAGCTTTTCATCAAGGGCTTTCAGATCATTTTTGATCTGAGCAACCCTGTCGGCTTTCTCTTTGTATTTTGATATCTGCTGATTGACTTGTTCGGTTTTCTGCTTCACCGTTATGATCTGGTTATCCAGGATCTGGGCATACCAGTACATCAAAACCGAAGTAAAAAGAATCAGCAGAAAAAAAATGGATATCTGCCGTCGGATATTTTCTTTTTTTCTGGCTGTCCTAAAGGGTAAAAGATTGATCTTTATCATTTATCATCTACTCTTCTTAATGCAAGTCCAATGGCTATAGGGGCCTGGGGGGCCGCTTTGGTTATAAAAGAGACTGGAAATTTCTTTTCATTAATGATTAATCCTTCAAATGGATTAATCATTGAAACATCCGCATCCAGCTCTGAAAGAAGGCAATCCTTGAACCCGTCAACAGATACGCCGCCGCCGCTTAATACTATTTTTTCAACCTTTTCGTTATTGCCGCCGGATTGAAAGGTATTCAGCACCTCAAAGATTTCCGAACACCAGGACTGTGTCACCTTTGAGCAAATGGATGCCATGGTGCCTGTGTCGACGATCCCCTTTTTTTCACCGTTCAAGGCCTGCTCAGCTTCTTCAATGGTGATTCCGGACTGATTGGAAATTTCTTCCAGAATCTGATTCGTTCCGGACATATTGTCTCTCATCATCAGGGATGCATTGGCCTTAATAATATTCAAAGACATTTTTGATGCCCCGATATCTGCCAAAAGGGTTATCTGCTCGGTATTCTTATAGGGGAGAATTTCATAGGCATTCTGAAGGGCAAAAGTATCCACGTCAATAATTCTGGGATTCAGCCCGGCCAAATGGATCAGTT
>JAABTB010000240.1 GCA_011390085.1 Desulfobacula sp. | reverse complement strand
TCAAAAGACCCGGTTTGAAGGAAAATTATGATGAGCTTGAGCCAGGAAAAAATAAAGGCTGTTATTAGCGACTGCGTAAATGGTTTAAATGCAGCCCTGATTGAGAGTGAAAAAATTTCTACCGATAGTAAAAGTATACTTTTTGGAGAGGGGAGTCTATTGGATTCGATGGGACTCTTAAATCTACTCATGGACCTGGAAGAAAAACTTGGAGATGAAGGGGTTAATATCACGATTCTGGATGATCATGCTCTTTCCCAGAAAAACAGCCCTTTTAGAACTACTTCAACCCTTGCAGGCTATATCCACAGGAAGATGCAAAATGAAATCTGAAAAGCCTGTCATGCTCATCACCGGAACCAGCAGAGGGATTGGAAGATATCTTGCAGACTATTATCTTGAAAAAGGGTGGTCGGTATTGGGTTGTGCAAGGCAGGAATCCGGATTAAACCATGAAAATTTTACATCTTTTACAGTGGATCTTTCCGATGAAAGCCGGATTGATCATATGTTTTCGGAATTAAAAAATCATACCCGGAAGATTGATGCCGTAATCAATAATGCAGGGATTTCGAGCATGAATCTTTTAAATCTGACACCCTATGCTACGGCTCAAAAAATTTTTTCAGTGAACGTTCTGGGGACGTTTTCAATTCTCCAGAAATCCGTCCGGTTTTTAAAAAAGTCTGATACCCCGAGAATTGTAAATTTTTCGACTGTTGCCGTGCCATTACGGCTGTCTGGTGAAAGCCTTTATGCTGCTTCCAAAAGCGCTGTGGAAACCATGACCCGTATCCTTGCAAAGGAACTTTCCGCCATGAATATCACCTGTAATACAGTGGGGCCTGCACCAATCCGGACAGACCTGATAAAGGGGGTGGGGGATGAGAAAATCACAGCTTTGCTCAAACAGATGGCCATTCACCGTCTTGCAGAATTTAAGGATGTTTCCAATGTCATCGACTTTTTTTTGTCCCCTGCATCCGATATGGTAACGGGTCAGATTGTTTATCTGGGCGGCGCAGGGTGAGTTGATGAATTCCTTTTTTGAACTGCTGAAAAAATTTTCCGGCAAGCCCTGTATAGTGTTTGAAAACAGGATGTTCACCTATGAAGAATTGGTGAAACAGACCCTTTTATATGAAAGCCGGATCAAGGCTAAGATTCCATGTGGATGTGTGGTCGGCGCCCTGGTGGATTATTCCTTTTCCTGTGTAGCGT
>JAABTB010000239.1 GCA_011390085.1 Desulfobacula sp. | reverse complement strand
TCCTGGCCCTGGCTTTGAACCGGAACATCATTATTCCTCTTTCAAAGGATGCAATACAAAAACATAAAGACTATATAGACATCGGCAAAGCTCGATACCTGATATCAATTGACGGCAAAGGGAAACTTGATTCATCTGAAGTATCGGCTCTGCCAAACGATAATGAGCTTTACAGGGAGCTGTTATCAAAAAATCATGCCGGGCTGGTACTGTTTTCATCCGGCAGCAGCGGCCCGCCAAAAGGAATTGTACACGATCTGGAAACGCTTTCAAGCGCTTATAAAATTTCCGGCAAAGCCTATCGTACCCTGATATTTTTACAGATGGACCATATCGGAGGTGTCAATACCCTTCTTTATAATTTGAGAAACCAAGGGGTTATCATCATCGCCAATTCACGAATGCCGGAAGATGTCTGCAAATGTATCGAAAAAAATCGGGTGGAGCTTTTGCCGACTTCCCCGACTTTTTTAAATCTGATGATTCTTTCTGAAATGACCTCCCGGTATGATCTCTCAAGTTTAAAGCTGATCACCTATGGCACGGAGCCCATGCCGGAAGGGACATTGAAACGGATACGGGAGATTCTTCCCGATGTCCGGTTCAAGCAGACCTACGGTCTTTCCGAAACCGGTATCCTGAATACAAAATCCAGGGAGGATGGGTCTTTATGGGTAAAAGTCGGCGGAGATGGGTTTGATATAAAGATCAAGGACAATAAGCTTTGGATCAAGTCTAAATATTCCATGATCGGCTATCTGAATGCAGATAGTCCTTTTGAAGCGGACGGATATATCAACACCGGTGATGTGGTTGAAAGAGACGGGGACTGGGTCAAAATCCTGGGCAGGGAAAGTGAACTCATCAATGTAGGCGGGAACAAAGTTTTTCCGGCTGAGGTGGAGTCTGTCTTGCAGAAAATGCTGGAGATTGAGGATGTGGTGGTCTATGGTCTGCCCAACCCTCTGACCGGCCAGATGGTTGCTGCTATTGTCAAAACAAGAATGGAAATGGAATTGTCTGATTTTAAAGCCCGGATGAGAGCTTTCTGCAAAATCCAGCTTGAGCCTTATAAAATTCCTGTCAAGGTTGCGATTTCTGATGAAAACCTTTATTCAGAGAGATTTAAAAAGAAAAGGAATATAAAAAGTGAGAAATTTTCTTAAAAATTTAATTTTTTATGTTTCTTTCTTTATTGTATTTCCATCGGGTTTTATTGTTAACCTTGAAAAAATGGTGAACAGGCACGCAGAGTGCTGGTTTTCTTTTTTTGCCCAATTCTGGTCATTGATGCCGGGGCTGCCCGGCTGTTATCTCAGGGCCGCATTTTACCGGCAGGTGTTGGATTATTGTGACAAGGAATGCTATATCGGTTTTGGTACTATCTGCACCCATAGGGATGTGAGAATTGAAAAACACGTCTATATCGGTCCCTATTCCATGATCGGGTCTTCCTGGATTAGAGAAAGCAGCCTCGTTGGCACACGGGTCAGTATCCTCAGCGGCAAAACCCAGCATGAAATGGGTGAGGATGGTAATTGGACCCCATTTAATCCTGAAAAAAAGATTCAGATCAGCATCGGGCCCAGGGCCTGGGTTGGGGAAGGGGTGATATTGATGGCCGATGTAGGGAAATCTTGCCTGATCGGCTCCGGTGCTGTTGTTTCGAGCAAAGTCCCGGCTGGAATCGTAGGTGCAGGCAATCCGTTCCGGGCCATTCGGAAGGTGATGGATGGGTAAACAGATTCCATTAATCGACTGGTTCAAGGCTGTGGGTATTTTTTTGATTGTGTTCGGTCATCTGGATGGGGATTTAACCAATACCATGACTTCTCCCATCAGGCTAAAGCAGCTCGGGGTTGTGCTGTTTGTGTTTATTATGGGATGGCAATTGCGCCAGGATAAAAGAGAAATCAAGCTTATTCTTTTTAACCGGCTTTTCAAAATTTTATTCTGGAGCATCGGGTTTGCAATTTTCATGAGTATTCTGGGCATTATCTCTGAAGGTAAGATTTATAAAAGCAATTATATGCCGTTTTTTGCCGGGGTTAATGTTTTGTTTGATTATTTTCCGGCCAACCCTACGACATGGTTTATCGGAACCTATATCCATATCGTTATTCTTTGGGCAATCTTATTTAAAAGGATCAAAATTTCAAAAAAACTGATCACCCTCAGCCTGGTTTCTGAATTTCTTATCCGGGGCTTTTTGATGAATTATGGTGTCTATCGTTCCTATATGCTGTTTTTTAACTGGCAGACCGTTTTTCTTCTGGGCATGTATTGTGGGGAACAAGAGAATAGTAAGCACGAGCCTGGTTTTGGTGTGTCTGTTTTATTATATGGCGCCTTTATTTTTTTCTGGGCGATAGGGGTTTCCTTTATTGATATGCTAACGGATTTTCCGTTTCGGTTAGTTCAGATTGGGAATATTGATTTGAATTTTATGGCCACATCTTTTCTGATCAGCTTGGTTTATACGGGCCATGCCTTTCTTTTTTATCATTTTTCCAGACACCTGCCGGATAATAAGGCCATCAGTTTTTTCGCCCGGAATTCATTGTTCATTTTTTTGGCCCACATGCCGCTCTGGTATTTTATTGCGCCTTATATGAAAGCAATGATTGCTTTCCATCCATTAAGACTTCTGGCCGATCTTGCCATCCTTTATGTCGGCATCGGTCTTGTTTCATCCATACTTCTTGGGTTCATTCCAGCAGATCGAATTAAATCCATTCTTTATCATCAGGTGTTTTTCAGAAATGAAACGCCTGTGTCTTAGTTTATCCCTCCTTGTTTTTTTCTTAACTTTCCCTTCTTTTGTTTTTTCCGGTTCCGTTATCCTGAAAGCCACGGCTGATATCTGGCTGTCCGACGCCACCGAGGCAGAAAGAAATTCCAGCAGCGGCAAGGCAAAACAATTCAAACTCAAATCCATCCAGGAAATGGCGGTGATTCGGTTTGATACGTCCTCCATTGCCGGGTTTGAAATTCAATCT
>JAABTB010000238.1 GCA_011390085.1 Desulfobacula sp. | reverse complement strand
AATTGATGACCATGACCCCGTCTTTCATCTTTGCAAAAGCCTCGGCATTCAGGAGATTCACGGTGGCTTCCATTTTGGGAACATGGATGGTGATATAATCGGACCGCTTGAATAAGTCCTCCAGGGTGACATATTCAAACCCCTCTTTTTCAATATGCTCGGAAGAAATATTGGGATCAAAGACAATGACCTTCATTTTTAACCCTTTTCCAAGGCCGGCCACAATGGAACCGATATTTCCGAATCCCAGTACTCCCAGAATTTTATTGCGGATTTCCCGGCCTTCCAGGTTTTTTTTCTCCCACCGGCCCTCTTTCATGGAATGGGTACCCCGGGGGATATGCCGGGTCAGGGCCATCATCATGGCAATGGCATGTTCGGCCGTGGTCACGGTATTGCCGCCGGGGGTGTTCATAACGGCCACCCCTTTTTTGGTGGCTTCCGGGATATCCACATTGTCCAGGCCGATGCCGGCCCTGGCAATGACTTTCAGACGAGTGGCCGAATCCAGGATGTCTTTGGTCACTTTGGTGGCGCTCCGGATGGCAAGACCGTCATATTGACCGATGATTTCCTTTAACCCATCCGGGCTCAGCCCGGTGATGACATCAAGCTCAATGCCTTCCTGTTTTTTGAATATATCAATGCCTTCCTCATCCATTTTATCGCTGACCAGAACCTTCATTATTTGTTCTCCTTTTCAAATGCTTCCATAAATTGAACCAGGGCGCTTATGCTTTCCATACCGGTGGCATTGTAGATGGAAGCCCTGCATCCACCGACGGACCGGTGTCCCTTGAGCCCGCCCAGTCCTTTCTCCATTGCCTGGGCAATGAATTTTTTCTCCAGGTCTTCGTTGGGCAGTCTGAAGGTCACGTTCATGAGGGATCTTGAATATTTTTCAGCCGTGGGCCGGTAAAAGTTGCCGGAATCCATGTAATCATACAGGGCATCCGCCTTCTGAATATTGTGGGCCTCCATTTTTTCAAGGCCGCCGATTTCTTCTTCAATCCATTTCAATACCAGATCAATGGTATAAATTCCGAAACAGGGCGGGGTATTGTACATGGAATTCTTGGATGCATGGGTGGAATATTTTAACATGGTGGGCAGATCTTTATTTTCCATATCCAGCATATCCTGGCGGATAATGACCATGCAGGTTCCGGAGGGTCCTAAATTTTTCTGGGCACCGGCATAGATCAATCCGAATTTTTCCATATCCAGAGGCCTTGAAAAAATATCCGAAGACATGTCACAGACAATGGGAATACCCTTGGTATCCGGAAATTCATAATACTGGGTGCCCTTGATGGTATTATTGGAGGTCAGATGGACATATTTTGCATTCTCGGAAAATTTAATTTCCTTGGGAATATATGAAAAATCCTTGTCTTCCGAGGATGCCGCCACCCGATGATTTTTCTTGAGAATCTGGGCTTCCTTTATGGCCTTGCCGGCCCAGGTTCCGGTATTGACATAATCTGCCGAATCATTCATGCTTAAAAAATTCATGGGAACCATGGCAAACTGCAGGGATGCGCCGCCCTGCAAGAACAGCACATGGTAGCGGTCATCCAGTTTTAAAAGCCGTTTTGCCCTTTCCACGGCGTCATTGATTACCTTATCAAAATAAGAAGACCGGTGACTGATCTCCGTGATGGACATACCTGAATGATCAAAATTTAAAAAATTAGCCTGTATTTCTTCCAGAACCTGCAAGGGTAATGCAGCAGGCCCGGCATTGAAATTGTGAATTCGATGTTCTACCATTTGGTTTTTTCCTTTAAAAATACTGTTATTAAGCATCATACCACTGATTTGTTGCAATCCTGTCATGGACAAAACCATCCTGCAATCAAATTTTAAGAATGAAAACCTAACAAGAATTACAGGCTTAATCAATAGGAAAGAAAAATAATTATTATATTTTTAATAATTACGAATAATTAGGATCAAAATATCAATTGAGGTTTTCCGCAATTCAGTTCAAATAATAAAAGGGCAATATCAATTATGTTCACGGGTCTTATGAAATTTAATTTGAGGCCAGTCTTCCATGGCAAATCCAAGCTGGTATTCACTAGTGGTCAGAAAGGTCAGCCAGTCTTCGGAATCCAGCGCCAGTCGGGATTCATTCTTTTTCTTAAATTCCCTTAACATTTTTTCATCCTCACAGGTGACCCATCGGGCAACGGACAGGTCAATGGTTTCATAGGAGGCATTCACCGAATATTCCGCCTTAAGCCTTGCCATGGTTACCTCAAACTGAAGTACGCCCACGGCCCCGATGACATGCATGTTCCCGGTCAGGGGCCGGAAAACCTGAATAGTGCCCTCTTCCGCCAGTTGGATCAGACCTTTCTGAAGAGATTTGGCCTTTAAAGGGTCCTTTAAAATCACCCGCCGGAAATGCTCGGGAGCAAAATTGGGAATGCCCAAAAATTTCAAAGGCTCCTTTGTGGTAAAGGTATCCCCGATTTTGATGGTGCCGTGGTTATGGATACCGATAATATCGCCGGGCCAGGCTTCCTCAACATTGTTACGCTCCTGGGCCATGAAAATAGTGGCATTGGAAATTTTTATCTCTTTTCCGATCCTATGGTGCCGGACCTTCATTCCCTTGGTGAATTTTCCGGAACAGATCCTGAAAAATGCAATCCTGTCCCGATGCTCCGGGTCCATATTGGCCTGGATTTTAAAGGTGAACCCTGAAAAATCAGTTTCATGGGGGTCCACCTGCCGGTTGTCGGCCTGTCTTTTTCCGGGAGGCGGCGCAATCTGCACAAAGGCGTCCAGCATTTCCCTGACTCCGAAATTATTAATGGCTGATCCGAAAAACACCGGGGTCTGGGTCCCGTTCAGATACAGGTTCATATCAAAAGGCTCGCAGGCGCCGGAAATCAGATCCACATCATTTCTGAGCTGGTCGGCCTGGCTTTCGGAAATCAGTTCGTTTAACCGAGGGTCAGACAAATCATCGATCAGAATCCCATCTTCATCTTTGGGTGTATAGCCTGGGGAAAAAAGCCCGAATTCTTTTTTCTCAAGGTTATATACCCCTTTGAAGCGCTTGCCCATGCCTATGGGCCAGGTCAACGGAATGCAGTCGATCTGGAGTTTATTTTCAATGTCCTCAAAAATATCCAGGGGATCCAGACCTTCCCGGTCCAGCTTGTTAATAAAGGTGATGATGGGTGTATTGCGCATCCTACAGACTTCCATGAGCTTTTCCGTCTGGGGTTCGACGCCCTTTGCATTGTCGATGATCATAATGGCACAGTCCACCGCCGTCAGAACCCTATAGGTATCCTCGGAAAAATCCTTGTGCCCCGGCGTGTCGAGAAGATTGATCTCATAGCCTTTATAATTGAATTTCATGACGGCCGAAGAAACACTGATGCCTCTTTCCTGCTCAATGGCCAGAAAATCACTAGTGGCGGCCTTGGCAATTTTTCTGGATTTGACGGCCCCGGCCTGCTGAATGGCCCCGCCAAACAAAAGGAGCTTTTCGGTAAGCGTTGTCTTTCCTGCATCGGGATGGCTGATGATGGCAAAGGTTCGTCGTTTTTGTATTTCCTTTAAAAGGGTCTTGTCCATTATTTATTTTCTGTTTCTTTCTTGTCTTTTTGTTTTTTTCTCAGTTTCAAAAAATCATAAATGCCCCAGGGAAGCAGGATCGCACTTAACAGCCGATTAAAATTTGCATGTTTCAGCATTTCGGGGTCTTTTGTAATCCAACCGTCCCAAAAGCACCATAAACCGAACCCAATTAATAAAATCGTAAAAATGTAGGGGCTCATCTGCGGCGGGTTTGGGTTATTTTTGCTCTCGTTTTCCATTTTTTTTCCATTCTATTGATAAACATTCCTCAGCCGAATTATCGTTTTATTAATAGCATAATTATACAATATTTGGAAGCTTTTCCAAATACCCAGGCAGGGCAATCGTATGTAACTTTTTAAGGGAAGGCTTTGTTCTATGCAGATAGCATGGGATACAAATCAAGATAAATTTATGCCTTCTAAAAAATAACCATATCGGGTAAAGATTATACTAACCGGACATTATTGATTTTTTTTGCATTTTTTAAAAATTCATGATTATCCCTGATTGATTTTTAAATCTTAGTATATTATTATCATCTTGATTTGTGAATTAACTATTATGGCCATGAAGTTAATTTGTCATGAGGTTCCCGTTTAATCCATCTCTCTAATTTTGAAAAGCTTTGGGAATCAGGGAT
>JAABTB010000237.1 GCA_011390085.1 Desulfobacula sp. | reverse complement strand
CGTTCAGGAAAAAAACAGGAGGGCAAGATTTGGTGTAAAATGCAAAGATTTTGAATTAATTGATCAATATCTGCTGGCTAACCAAAAAAAAGTACCGGCAGTTATTTTGAATTATACGCTTCCCATTGAGGAAACCAATATCCGATCTGCTTTTCGCTTGCCCCTCAGCACAAAATATATCGTCAAAACCAAAATTCAGTATGAGAATCTTGAGTATAAAACCCCCAACGACTTTTCTGTCAGAGATATTTCCTTTAACGGTTTCGGCATTATTATTCCCAAGACAAATATTAAGAAAGGCAATCCATTTTTAGAATTAAAAGTCGGCAAAGAACTATCTCTCCAGATCACATTGATCCATACGGACAAAGAAAAACCCGTGGCTGAAATACCGATTCGTGCTCAGGTCACAAGAATCAATCCCAGGTATTCAGACAGCTATATATTGATGGGGTTGAAAATCATCAATCTTTCCCTCCCAAACGAAGCCCTGTTAAACAAATTCATCCATGATGCCCAGATTGAAGAGCTCAAACGACTGAGCAGAAAAGATTAAAATTTTTTTATGTAATCGTTCAGCCAGGCCATCATCTTTTTTTGATCCGGATCAGGGTTTAACAAGGTGCTTTCCAGTTCTTTTAATTCTTCAAGAGCCTCATGACGGTCATATTTCGTATCCCCTCTGTATCCCTTGATCTCATTCGCCCCGGTAACAGATCGCAATTGGTCTAAATGGCATTGATATTCTTTGCTTGCCTGCAAAGGACCCTTTGAAAAATTTCTATCCAGAATACGGTTTGCCAGAATTTTAATCCGAGGGCTCTGTATCTGATGGACAATTTCATGTTTCCGGTCTTTCCCGGCGAGATGAAATTTATCGCATTCTTTTTTCTCCCTGCCGGAAAAAAAACCATCCTGATAAAGGGATGCATCAGGATCTATATCCGGAATTAAAGGATATCTGTATTCAAGATGGTATTGGATAAATTCAAAGAATTTTTCACACTGACTGCAAATTTTTTTGATATTTTCATTGGCAAACTGTTTTGAAGATACGGGCATTCTGTTCCAGAATCGCTCAAGAGCCGGCAAAATGATCAATCCATCACCGGGCCGTTTCCTTATCACATGGGCATCCCCGGCATTCAGTGCATCACCAAAACCCGGAATCGCCTCTGAATCAAGACGCAGCCAAAGGCTTTGGTTTTTATAAGGCAGGGATTGACCCAGATGGATAACCGGCGCCATATAATTGATCTTTGAGCCGAAGGATAGGGAAATCATGATGCAGATCCTGAAATATCTGTCCTGAATCTGAAAATCGCTTTTGATACGATCGATCCTTGCTTCTTCTTTTGTTTTACTGAAAAAATCAAGGCAATAATGCCAGGTCTCTTTCTGGTGGAATAATTTTTTGCTGAGTTCGATTAATGACTCGACATCGTTCATTGCTTCATGGGCCCGACCTGAGGTGACAAGATTGTTTGCGTTCGCGATCAAATCGAGCTTCAGGCTTGGTTTTCCTTCTATTTCAGGCCATTTGATAATATCGGCATGAAATACCCTGTAAACGATGGTAATGGGCAGGATATCCATCCTGCTGCAACCATTGCTGTATTGATGACTGTAGGGATCAAGAAGGTTTCGATAGAACATGAAGCGCAAAAATTCATCGTCAAAGCCAAGCGAGTTATATCCAAGACTAATGGTCTCAGGCATATTCACCAGTTTATGAATTTTAAGCGCAGCCTCGTACTCATGAATTCCAAGTACCAATTCGTCATTTGTCAGTCCATGAGTTAAAAAGGCCCTTGGCGAAGGTACAATATCCCTCCGCAATTGAATGGTGACAGACTGTCTGTTAATTTCCCGTAAGTGAAGATCCGTGCGGATAGAGGCAAAGGTTAAGATCTGATCAAAGACAGGGTTTAAACCGCTGGTCTCAACATCATAAAATAAAAACGTCTTCATTTTTTATATACAAAGACAAAAAAGGGGCAAACAAATTGCCCCTGATGATTGTAAGATATAAAAAAACGGCTATCTTTTTGAAAACTGGAAGCTGGCTCTTGCACCTTTTTTACCGTATTTTTTACGCTCTTTCTGCCTCGAATCTCTGGTGAGGAAACCTGCGCTTTTCAGCACGCCCCTCAGATCAGGATCAAGAATCACAAGCGCTTTGGAGACGCCGAGACGGATGGCACCGGCTTGGCCGGATTTCCCGCCACCCATAACCGTGGCTTTGACATCAAACGCATCGCTTTTTTCGGTAAGGGCTAAAGGTGAGGTCAATAAATCTTTTGCAACATTCAGCTCAAAATATTCATCCACGTCTATATCATTAATCATGATTTTCCCATTGCCGGGCACCAACCATACTTTGGCAACAGATCCTTTTCTCTTACCCGTCGCGTAAAATATATTTCCGCTATCCATTGATAATTACCGCGTCCTTTTTACTTAAATTTCAATAGCATCAGGTTTTTGAGCAGCATGGGGATGCTGATCACCTGCGTAAACAAACAATTTTTTGCCAAGTTTCCTGCCAAGACGATTTTTGGGAAGCATGCCGCGAACCGCTTTTTTAATAACCTCTTCAGGCTTTTTTGTAAGCAGTTCTTTTGCCGTCTCAGTCGTTAACCCGCCAATATATCCGGAATGGCGGTAATATTTCTTCTGATCCAATTTATTTCCCGTCATGCGTATTTTATCTGCATTGATAATAATCACCCAATCCCCTGTATCCACATGGGGTGAAAAAAGAGGATTGTTCTTTCCGCGAATTCGATATGCCACCCGTGATGCGAGTCTCCCAAGGATCTTATCTTTTGCATCAATGACATACCAGTTCTCTTTATTATCAGATCTTTTGGCACTGTATGTATATTTTTTCAATTTTCTCAACGCTCCTTTTCATAAACACAATCAGGGATAACTATATTTTTTTTAAAATTTTGTCAAGCAAATTTTAAAGTTCTATTTGTTTCTTATCTCTTAACACATGGGGCTCGAAGGGTTTTGAATCCTTGTCCGTCGATAGCTTACTGGTTGTTTTACAGGTCACTTCAGCATTTAAAACGCCTCCGTTTTCAACGATGAGGTCTTTACATTCAACCTTTCCCTCACACGTTCCCGTCGAAAGAATAATCAGCTCTTTTGAAGCAGTGACGTCTCCTTTAAACTTTCCTCCAATGGTGATACTGGATACTTTTGTCGAGCTGGAATTCACCTGTCCGTCTTCGGCTATAATCACCACGTCCCCATCAATGGTCCCAGTGACCTGGCCCTTGATAATCAACTTTCCACTGCTTGATATTGAGCCCTCTATTTTCAACTCTTTATCAATGATTGAAAGATTCTTGCTGTTTTTTATTCCCACTCTAAATCTCCTCAATTGCTTATGGCTGGACATCAATAAAAATTTTTCCGACTTCTTTTCCGTCCAACGTTGTTATCACATGGTAAATTTTACCCTTATTTTGTTCAGAGTATCGTTTTAACAGTGATCCTTCGGATATAGGAATCGCATACCCTCGATCTTCACCGCTATTATTATCCAAATTGCCGACAAATCCTTTAAAATTTACAATATAGCGTGCCGGATCAACTTTACCGGAAACAATATCTTCAATGACCAATACGTCTCCCATGCGTACCTTCACACGACTGTTATTATCGGCAAATGCAAGCGCATTATTAATTCTGAGTTTATATCTCAAATCCGATACCTCTCCGGTTTCGCTAATCGAAAACGTGTTTAATCCCTTTGATGCCTGAGGATCAATATCAACGAACACGCTCCCGCATTTATAAAAATCTTTTTTAACTTCGATTCGGGTGGATTCATTGACAACCAATTCATTTTTCATATCATTAAATTGATTTCCCAATCCTAAAACATCAACACTGAGGCCTCGTTCATAATTTGCGACAATATCATGAACTTTAATGGTATCCCCCTTATTGATTTTCAAGCGTTGCATTTCTTCAACAACAACCGGAATCGAATTGTTTATGGAAATGATCATATATTGCATTTCCGGTTTTTTTAAATCAATATTTGGATTTTTGGGAATGATCTCCAGCATATCCATGAATCCATTGATGGCATGGATATGCTGTCTGACTTTTTGCTCCAGGGGAAGCATCTTGGCGGATTCTATCCCAAAGGCCGGAACCTTGCAGGTATTGTAGGCATAATAGGTTGCGGACCTGAGTTGCTCCTTATGACTTGAATCCGGGTGATTGGTCATA
>JAABTB010000236.1 GCA_011390085.1 Desulfobacula sp. | reverse complement strand
AAGGCATTCAGGCTTCCTTTGCCAATCATCTGGAATACTCCCTGTCCAAGGACCAATACACGGCCACCTTTCGTGATCTTTATCTGGCATTGTCCCTCTCTGTCCGGGACCGGATGATCGAACGCTGGATACAGACCCAGCAGATGTATCATGAGCATGATGTTAAAAGGGTATATTATCTTTCCGCCGAATATCTTATGGGCCGGGTCCTGATCAACAACCTGATCAACATGGGCATGTATCCTGAGACAAAAAAGGCCATGTCCGAGTTTAACGTTGATCTGGAACGGCTGGGCGCCATGGAACCGGACATGGGGCTGGGAAACGGCGGCCTGGGAAGGCTGGCGGCCTGCTTTCTGGATTCCATGGCCACCATGGAGCTTCCCTGCCACGGGTACGGCATCCGGTATGAGTTCGGCATCTTTGACCAGGCCATCCGCAATCTGGGCCAGGTGGAGCAGCCGGAGAACTGGCTTAAATACGGCAATCCCTGGGAAATCGCCCGTCCTGAATACAGTTTTCCGGTCAAATATTACGGCTGGGTCGAGCAGACCCATCTGCCCGACGGCAAGCTTAAAACCAAATGGGTGGATACCAGCGATGTCATTGGCGTGGCCTATGATATCCCCATTGCCGGGTATGACAATTATACCATGAATACCTTGCGGCTCTGGTCGGCTAAGGCTTCCAATGAATTTGAATTAAAATATTTCCAGCACGGCGACTATCTGCGGGCCGTGGAAGAAAAAAATATTTCGGAAAATATTTCCAAGGTCCTCTATCCCAACGATCAGATATCCGAAGGCCGGGAACTGAGGCTTAAACAGCAGTATTTCTTTGTTTCCTGCTCCATCCAGGATATCATCCGCCGGTATTTTTCCGAACACAAGAATTTTGATGATTTTTCCGAAAAAGTTGCCATCCAGATGAATGATACCCACCCGTCCCTCGCCGTTGCGGAACTCATGCGAATTCTTCTGGATGTATATGATTTCCAGTGGGAAAAAGCCTGGGCCGTTACCAGTCGCTGCTGTGCCTATACCAACCATACCCTGCTTTCCGAAGCCCTTGAAAAATGGCCGGTTTCCCTGTTTGAAAGGCTTCTGCCGCGCCATCTGCAGATCATCTACGAAATCAACCGGCGTTTTTTAAGGGATGTGGCCACCCTTTATCTCAATGATACCCAAAGAATGAACCAAATGTCGATTATCGAAGAAGGGGATGAGAAAAAAATCCGCATGGCCCATCTGGCCATTGTCGGTTCCCATTCCGTCAACGGGGTGGCCGAGCTTCACACCCGGCTCCTCCGGGAAAGGGATCTGAAACTGTTTGATGAGATGTATCCGGGAAAAATCAATAACAAAACCAACGGGGTCACCCCCCGGCGGTGGCTGCTCATGGCCAACCCGGACCTGGCAGCCCTTTTGACCCGGCACATCGGACCGGACTGGGTCAAACACAAACAGCAGTTGAAGAAAATAGAGGCCCTGGTGGAAGACGGTCAATTTCTGGAGGATTTCAGGACGGTCAAACAAAAGAATAAATTCCGGCTGGCGCGGGTAGCCATGGAATTGACCGGCGTTGCCGTGGATCCGGACACGATCTTTGATTTTCAGGTCAAACGGATTCATGAATACAAACGCCAGTTGCTCAATATTCTGCATGTGGTCTACTGCTGGCTCAAGCTTAAAAAAGATCCTCATTTTGATATGACGCCGCGCACCTTCATGTTCGGCGGCAAGGCCGCACCCGGATATGTGACCGCGAAAACCATTATCCGGCTGATCTGCCATGTAGCCGAGATGCTCAACCGGGATACGTCTACCCGTCAGCGGCTCAAGGTTCTGTTCCTGCCCAATTACAGGGTTTCCCTGGCGGAAAAGATTTTTCCGGCCGCAGATGTTTCCGAACAGATATCCACGGCAGGGTATGAGGCATCGGGTACCTCCAATATGAAATTCGCCCTGAACGGCGCCATTACCGTTGGAACCCTGGATGGAGCCAATGTTGAAATCATGGAGTCTGTGGGAGAGGATAATATTTTTATTTTCGGGCTGACTGCGGATGAAGTGACGGCCCTGGGACCGAATTATAACCCCCATGCCTTTTATGAACGGGACCCTTTCCTGAAAGAAGCCATTGATCTGATTTACAATGGATTTTTCAGTCCTGAAGAAACCGGGCTGTTTCATTCCCTGATGGATCTCTTGATTCACCGTGATCCTTATTTTGTTCTGGCCGATTTTGAGGCCTATCACCATGCCCAGATGCAGATCAGCGAATTGTATAAGGATCAGAAGATGTGGACCCAAAAAACCATATTGAATATGGCACGGATGGAAAAATTTTATTCAGACCGGACCATTGCAGAATATAACCGGGACATCTGGAAAGCCGAGCCTTTAAAAATCGTTCTGCCCCCTAAAAAAACCCCTTAATGGTTTTTCGGGGCTTAGATTCAATGGGAGTGAATCACTGCCGGTTTCTTTTGTAAAAATAAATGATGACGAGAATCCGGGTCTTGCCGTCCCCAATGCTTTTTCCGGAATGGGGAACGCAGGAATCAAAATAGACATTGTCTCCCTGTTCCAGGATATACGTCGTCTCTCCGTATATGAATTCAAGTCTGCCTTCGAGAACATACATGAATTCTTCCCCTTCATGGGCATACATTTTGGTGATTTCCGCAGGAGCGTGGATGATAAAGGGCTCCATGTTTTTTCCGGGTTTGTCCGCCCCCAGGACTTCATAATCATATCCGGACAACTGGGAAGTGGCTTTGATGACGGAGCCCTGCTTATTTTTCTGGATACTGATCCGGGTGTCGGTGAGAGGTTCGCTGTTTTTTTCAAAAAAACGGGTCACCTCAATGCCCAGTGCCCCCGCAATTTTATTCAGTGTGGAATAGGGCGGGGCTTTTTCCGACCGTTCCACCTTGGACAGATACCCTTTGGTCAGACCCGTCAGGGCGGCCAGTTTTTCCAGGGTAAAATGATTCTGTTTTCGAAGTTTTTTAATATTTCTGGATATAATGATTTCGTCCATACCAGGCCTTTTATCCGGGGAGCCTTTAATTGCTGTATACCAATTTGGGAAGCCAGGTGACAAGCCCTGGCCAGGCGGCAATAATCGAGAGGCCTATAATCTGCAGAAAAACAAAGGGGATAATGCCTTTGTAAAGGTCCATGGTCTGAACCTCGGGCGGACAGACCCCTTTCAGGTAAAAGAGGGAGGGTCCGAAAGGCGGCGTCATAAAGGATGTTTGAAGGTTGACGGCAAACATGATGCCGAACCAGAGGGGGTCAAACCCGTAATCCACCACAATTGGAGCGATGATGGGGATGTGGATATAAGTGATTTCAATGAAGTCCAGAAAAAATCCAAGAATGAAGATAAAGATCATGACCATGGTCACCAGTTGCCACCCGGACAGATTCATGCCGTCAATAAACGTCCTCAACAGGTCATCCCCGTGAAGGCCCCTGAAAACAAGGGCAAAACAGGAAGCCCCCAGGATGATGATGAATACCATACAAGTCATATGGATGGTTCCTCTTGAGACGTCCTGCAGCATTTTCAGGTTGAATTTTTTGTTCAGGATGGTCAAAAGGACGGCTCCAATGGCACCCATGGCACCGGACTCCGTGGGCGTGGCAATACCGGCGAAGATGGTGCCGAGCACGGCCAGAATCAGGAACAAAGGGGGAAGAAGGGCTTTAAAGATTCTGTTTAAAAAAGCGGCATCAAAGGTCGCCCCTCTCAATTTTGCCGCCGGCACATGTTTGGTGCCGAAAAACGTGGACAGATAAATGAAAATGCAATAGAGACCCACCAGCATCATTCCGGGGATGACGCCTCCCATGAACATGTCGCCGATAGGGACGTCCATGACCGGGCCCAAAAGAAGAAGCACAACACTGGGGGGTATGATCTGGCCAAGGGTCCCGGAGGCGGCAATGGTTCCGCAGGCAAAGGATTTTGAATAATTGTGCTTCAGCATGGTGGGCAGGCTCATGAGCCCCATGGTGACGACGGTGGCCCCCACAATGCCGGTGGATGCGCCCAGAAGCGCCCCCACCATGATAACCGAGATGCCGAGCCCTCCCCGGACATTCCTGAAAAGTTCTTCCATGGTTTCCAACAGTTCCTTGGCCAGCCCTGATTTTTCCAGGGCCAGCCCCATGAAAACAAAGAGAGGAACCGCCATGAGCATGGTATTGGTCATGACCCCCCACAACCGCAGGGGCAGAAGATCAAAAAAACCGG
>JAABTB010000235.1 GCA_011390085.1 Desulfobacula sp. | reverse complement strand
CACCCTTGAAGAGATCATTGACATGAGCAGCAACCTGAATCCCCTGGGACCGCCGGAGACCATCGAATCCTTCATCTGTGAGAATGTGATGAAAATCAGGTCCCTGCCTGAACCGGATGCGGCCTCCATGAGAGCCGGGTTTGCAAGATGCCATGGAATGGATGAAAGCCGGGTGGTTGCGGGAAACGGAACCACATGGTTTATCTATATTCTACCCTTTGCCCTGGGCTCAAAAAAAGTGCTCATTGCAGGACCCACCTATTCGGATTATCGGGACGCCTGTCTCATGTATCATACGGATGTTGAGCATTGTCTTGCAAGGCCGGAAAATGACTTTCAACCGGACGTGGATGAAATCTCCCGGCTTGCTGCAAAGGCCGACACGGTATTCCTCTGCAACCCCGACAACCCCACGGGCGCATTGATGTCAAAGGACAGGATTGAATACCTGCTGAAAAAGCATACAACCACCCTGTTCATTATCGATGAGTCCTATCTTCCCTTTGTGGAAAATGCCGAAGACCTGTCCCTTGTGTCGGAAACAGGATATGAAAATCTCATCGTGCTCTCGTCCATGTCGAAGATCTATCGAATTCCCGGCCTCCGCACCGGCTTTTTAAGCGGGGACCCCCGGATTGTCGAAAAGATCATGGCCTTTTATCAGCCCTGGAGCGTGAATGCCCTGGCCCAGGCTGTGATTGAGCATATCTTCCATCATCCGGAAGCCATTGAACCGTTTTTCAAAAAAACACGAAACTATGTCAAGGCGGAACGGCAAATATTTATCGAGAGCCTTAAGGGAGTGAGCGGATTGGAATTGTTTGATTCAACCACCTGCTTTATTCTGGCCCGCCTGAAAGACGGCCTGACCTCCGCGGAATTCTGTGAACGCATCGGTCAACACCGGGTCCTGATCCGGGATTGTTCCAATTTTATGGGTTTATCCGATCAATACGTGCGGTTTTCCCTGAAAAAAAGGGATGCCAATGAGCATCTCTCGGCCCTGGTCCAAAAGGTTTTAGCCCATGGGTGATATTCAATGGGTTGTGGTCCTGGGAGCCTTTATTCTGGACTATATTCTGGGAGACCCCGGATTCCTGCCCCACCCGGTGGCCTATATGGGAAAAGGCATTGTTTTTTTTGAGACCCGGTTTCGGAAATGGTTTAAAAATCTTTTGGTTTCGGGTTTTTTCTTTGCAGCCTTTCTCATCTTCTCCACCTGGGCCCTGGCCTTTTGCGCCATCGCCCTTTCCATGAGGGTCCATCCCGGGTTTGGATATATGGTCCAGGGGGGCCTGCTGTTTTTCTGTTTTTCCTCCAGAAGCCTTGAAAGATCTGCCTTAAAAGTCTTCCGGGCTCTTGAGGCCCATGATATGGAAGCCGCAAGGCAGGCCGTATCCATGATCGTGGGAAGACAGACAAAGACCCTGGATGAAAAAGGCGTTACCCGGGCTGCCGTGGAAACGGTGGCTGAAAATTTTGTGGACGGGTTTTTATCCCCCTTGTTTTTTGCCTTGCTGGGCGGGGTTCCCCTTGCCCTTGCCTATAAAATGGTCAATACCCTGGATTCCATGGTGGGGTATCGAAACGAGCCCTACCTTCTTTTCGGCCGGGCTTCGGCAAGAATAGACGATGCAGCCAATTTCATCCCAGCCCGGATTTCCGTCCTTATCATCGGTCTGAGCGCCTTTCTTCTGTCGTTTAAGACAGGGGCCCTGGCCCTGAGGACGGGTTTTTCTCAAGGGTCTCAACACAAAAGCCCCAATTCCGGATATCCTGAGGCGGCTTTTTCAGGGGCTCTTGAGGTCAGGCTGGGCGGCCCGAATGTTTACCAGGGTATCCTTGTTGAAAAACCCTTCATCGGAAGCCGATTTCCTGATCCCGGCAAGGAAAAGATCGGGCAGGCCTGCCGGTTGATGATGGCCGCTTCATGGACTGCTCTTTTAATTTCATGCTTTATTCTTTTTGTTTTTTAACATAACCTTAATGAAAATAACCGTTTGCAGGAAAAAGACAATGGCAAAACCGACTTACGAAGAACGCCTATATTCAGAATATTGTCAATTCCGTCAAAAGAGGGGCCGGGTTTTTGTCTGCGCCGATGCGCCAAACGGCGGCATTTTAGGCATGATCATGTCCAAAGGGTGTTCGACATAGAACCAGCAGATTTCATAGCATCTCCAAGACGTTTCAGGCTGGGGACAACCTCTTTTATCGTTCCGGACCATATCATCCCCAACGTCATCCGGCTGGGGCCTTTTTTTGATGAAATAGAATTGCTGGTGTTTGAAAGTTTTCCCCTGGATGTCCTGCCTTCAAAAGCGGATGTGAAAATGCTCTTTTCCTTAGCCGGGGATCTGAACCTGACCTATAATATCCATTTACCTACGGATGTGAGTCTTTCCGATGAATCCTCCCGGAAAAGAAGGGCGGCGGCAGACACGCTTTTAAGGGTCATGGATCGCTTTAACCCCCTGACCCCGTCCACTCATACCCTCCATCTGGAGATGGCCCCGAATGTCATCCGGGATATGGGGTATCCGGAAAAAAGAGAGGGCCGGCTGGATAACACCCGTGAAGGTCTGGCCGCTTTTTTGTCCGGCCTGTCCGACCCATCGTGCATTTCCGTGGAGACCCTGGATTATCCTTTCCCATATGTGGAATCCCTTATCAAGGAATTCCACCTCTCGGTCTGTTTGGATGCCGGGCATCAGATCCGTTACGGCCATGATCTTCTCCAGACCTTTGAAACTCATATGTCCCGGATTCCCCTGATTCATCTGCACGGCGTGGATAGCTCAGGGCCGGAAAAAAAGGACCACAAAGCCCTGGACCTTTTGTCCCAAGAGGAGATCCTGAAGATCGTCCGGGTTCTTGAAAATTTCAGGGGAGTCGTGAGCCTTGAAGTTTTTAATCTCGAAAACCTGACCCGGTCCCTGTCTGTTCTTTCCAGGTATTTCCAGGATATTCCGGTTGAAGTTCAATAAAAAAATAGGAAGCAGATGCTTAAATACTGTTGCCTTGAATTAAAGGAACAGCTTTGATATTCTGAAGATCAGGAAAGGGTGAATTCCCGGCGGACATGCCGGATACACGATATTTAATTTTAAATTTATAGGTAAATCCAAAGATGTCCATTGTTCAGGAAAGACGCAACACCCGGGAGATCCGTATTGGAAAGGTAAAGATCGGTTCCAACGCCCCCATCACAGTTCAATCCATGACCAATACCAAGACCCAGGATGTCTTGGCCACGGTCAATCAGATCAAGGGTCTTGAAAAGGCCGGATGTGACATCATCCGTGTGGCGGTCCCGGACATGGAGGCCGCCCTTGCCCTGGAAAAAATCAAACAGGAGATCGCCATTCCCCTGATTGCGGATATTCATTTTGATTACAGGCTGGCCCTTGCCTCAGCCAAGGCCGGGGCCGATGCCCTGAGGATCAATCCCGGCAATATCGGAACAAAAAAAAAGATCAAGGCTGTTGTGGACTGTGCAAAGGATCATGGGATCCCCATCCGGGTGGGAGTCAATGCCGGGTCCCTTGAGAAAGAGATTGAACAGCGGCTCGGAACAACAGCCGAAGCTATGGTGGAAAGCGCGCTCCGCAATATCCGGATACTGGAGGACCTGGGATTTCAGGACATCAAGGTGTCCCTCAAGGCCTCGGATGTTTCACGAACGGTCCGCGCCTACCGGCTCCTTGCTTCTCTTACCGATGTTCCTTTCCATGTGGGGGTGACCGAGGCGGGCGGCCTTTTTGCGGGAATCACCAAATCCGCCATTGGTATCGGCATACTCCTGGCCGAAGGCATCGGCGACACCCTCCGGGTGTCATTGACCCGTGACCCCATTGAAGAAATCCGGACCGGCTATGAGATATTAAGGGCCCTCGGGATCAGAAGCCGGGGGCCGGAACTGATTTCCTGCCCCACCTGCGGGCGGTGTAATTTCGATCTTTTTAAAATTGCCGGACAAGTAGAAAATGCTTTACTTGAGAGGTCTTCTAAGATTAAAGTTGCCATTATGGGCTGTGCGGTAAACGGCCCCGGAGAAGCAAAAGAAGCGGATATAGGGATAGCAGGCGGTGACGGCAAGGGGATTCTGTTTAAAAAAGGAAAAGTGATTCGAAAAATAAATCAGGATGAGCTTGTGGATCAGTTGCTGGATGAAATTGATAAAATGACGAAGAATTCGGAGGATAATAATGGCAAAGAGTGAAAAAACAGCAATCACACCGACACGGGAACAAGACTATCCCAACTGGTATCAGGA
>JAABTB010000234.1 GCA_011390085.1 Desulfobacula sp. | reverse complement strand
GGGGAAAACGCCGAACCTTTCCCCATAGGCGGCCGGGGATTCCAGAAAAGCCGTGTCCGGGGCCGCATCCGTTTGTGTGAGACGGCTTTGGCAGGTATTGAGGTCAATGGCCCGGAGCATGCAATGGATGTCGGCATCGCTCCTGCTCAGGAAAAAACTGCCGGGTGTGGCCACCAGGGGAATATTCAGCTTTTTTGCGGTCTCAACCAGGGGGTGAGTTTGAGACAACGGATGCCGGGCCAGGTTGACGGCCAGATCCACGCCGGCATCTTTCCAGAAAGGGAGAAGGTCCGGGTTCCGGGTCAGGACAATCAGCCCCTTTGAAAACTGCGGCAGACCGGTTTTCAGGGAAAAGCCTTTGTTCCTGTGGCGTTGGGTGATCAACCGGGTGAGATTGCTGTACCCCGCGCTATCCTTCACCAGGCAGACCGCCCGGTGGGAGGTGTGGGGGTCTGTGACTTCGGCGCCGATAATCGGGGTCAGACCCTGAAACCGGCAGGCCCGGATAAAGGGCCAGAGGCCGCATAAATTGTCCGTGTCGGTGAGGGCGAGTCGTGTATATCCGAGGGTTTTGGCCTGTTTGCAGAGCGCTTTCACGGAAGCTGTCCCCCACATAAAGGAATAATGGGACCGGGTGTTTAAGGGGATCATGACGAAGTGGTCTCGCCGGTCAGGGTCAGCCCGGCTTGTATGGCAGCATGGCCGAACCGGTTGCGGATCCGGTCCATGGCCCGGATCAGGGCCGCCTGTTTTGTCTCCCTGGTTTCAGGGGCAAAGAGTTCGGCCTGCACCATTGGCGGGCAAAGCGTTTCGCAGATCAGGCGCATGTGCCGGATGCGGACCCGGCGGGTCCAGGCCTTGTCCAGGAGAAGGGCGCATTTTTTAAACAGGACCATGTCATTGGATGTAGAGGGTGAACGTTTTGAGGTTGAAGCGCTTTGCAGCCCGTCTGAATAGGAGAGGATGAGTTTTGTCTCGCCGCTGTGGAGATTCTTGTCCCTTAAGACTTTGCAGATCTGTTCGATCATGAGGTACAGGGTTTTTTTCAAGATCCCGGCATGGTTGGTGTCATTGGAAAATTCATGGTCGGCCGAAAGGGTTGAGGCGGTTTCGCTAAAGGTCCTGACCGGGCTCGGGTCCATCCCCCTGATCCAGTCATAGATCAAGGGGGCCTTCTGAAGAAAGGAAATTTTGAGCTGTTCCAGGGTAAGGTTTCGGGCCTCGGATACGGAAAACAGGTTGAATTCTCTCAGCCGGTTTAGATCCGCTGTTGTAAGCCCAGGGATCAGGTGAAGGGGCAAAGGGGCAAGAAAGGCCTCTTCATCTCCCGGCGCCACAATATATTCGCCCTGGGGTTTCACCAGCCGTGTGGCCACCTTGGCCACCAGCTTGCTCGTTGCCACAGACCAGATGGGGTCCAGGTTGAAGGTGGATTTAAAGATTTTCTTCAGCCTGAAGGCCACGTCTGCGGACGGGCCGAAGAGCCGCCCCGAGGACGTCACATCCAGGAAGAGATGGCCGTCAAAAGACCCGTGTTCAACCAGGGGAGTAAAGGCAAAAGTTTCCTTTAACAGGTCTTTCATGACCTGTTCATACCGGTTGAAGCCGGGGGAAAGGACGGGGATGTTCCGGTTGAGCCGCCTGGCCCGGGCCAGGGGCATTCCTTTACGGATGCCTTCTTGATAGGCTTTGTCGCTCATGTCATAGACCACGGCCCGGGGCGCTCCTTCCGGTGCGATGATGAGGGGCCGTCCCCTGAGGGAGGGAGAACGGTTGGTCTCCACGGCGACGGCAAAATCCGCAATATTTAAATGAATCACGGCGCGTTCCATGGCGTTTTTCCACCGCCTTTTTTGAGCAGAAGATCCATGAGACGCAATGCGTTTTTCGGGGCCTGCCCCCTGACATGGTTGTTGAAAAAAATGCCGCCGACGGCCGCTTCCGGCATCAGTTCGGTCTTGACCCGCTCCGCCCATTCCTTCAGCTCCTGGTCGGCATAATCATAGTCAAACTGTTTTTGCATGCTGCCGGACCGCCACCCCTTGGCATTCCGGCCATGGAAACGGATATAGAAGAGATCAGGGTTGGTGACCGCACAAAGCCGGGGGAAAAGACCGGGCAGGTCCGGTTCATCCACATTGACCAGGGTAATCCTGCGGCGTTCGAGTTCTGAAAAGACCTTGTCATTGACCCAGGAATCATGCCGGAATTCCACGGCCAGGGGGAGCCCCGACAGTTCATCCAGAAGGGCGGCCAGATAATTTCTGAAATCCACGGACCGTTCAAAATAGGGCGGCAGTTGAATCAGGATGCACAAGAGTTTTTTTGCCCGGACCAGGGGTTCCATGCCCTGGCGAAAAGCCAGGACCTCTTTTTGCCAGAGATCTTTTTGGACCTCATGGGTCAGGGTCCGGGTGAGCTTGGCGCTGAATTTAAAATGTTCCGGCACCTTTTCGCACATTCTCTCCATGGCCGGGGCCTTGGGCATCTGGTACCAGGTATAATTGAGCTCGACAGCGTGAAAGGCTTTGATATAGCAGTCCAGCATATTGGAGGAATGGGTGCCGTCCGGGTAGAAGCCTGAATCCACCCATTCCCCGTAGGAATAGCCGCTGGTGCCGATATAAAGGCGGCAGGCCCCAGGGTCTTCCATTTACCCCTCCATGCCTCCCCGGACAATGCCGATGACCTTGCCCTGGATCAGAACTTCGTCAAACCCGTATATCTGCGGGGTGAAATCCGGGTTTTCAGGCCGGAGTTCAATCCCGTCCGGAAGAAGGAAGAAGCGCTTGACCGTGGCCTCTTCGTGATGGATCAGGGCCACCACAATCTCCCGGTCACGGGCATATTGCCGGGGTTCGCAGATGGCCAGGTCCTGGTCCAGTATCCCGGCATCTTTCATGGAACTGCCCTGTATCCTGAGGGCGAACAGGTTTTGGCCGGGATACAGGGCTGCATCCAGAATCAGGCTTCCCCCCCATTCCTGCTGGGCATACATGGGCAGCCCGGCCGTGATGCGGCCGATGATGGGAATCTGTTTCTGCCGCTGGCCTGCATCAATGTCCCCGGTGTCTTCCAGGATGTGAAGGGTTCGGCTGTAGCGGCCTTCCCGCCGGATATAGGCCTTGTCTTCTAGGAATTTCAAAGTCTGGGCCACGGCCGCATGGCTGATGTCCAGTTCGGCCGCTGCCGTGCGAAGGCTTGGGGCAATCCCGTTTTCTTTCACCTGCTGTTTCAGGTAGTCCATCACCTTTTGCTGGTTTTGGGTCAGTTTTTGTCTCATGGCCTGCCTCTTTTATTGGGTTTTTCGCAATATAAAAATTTTAAAATTAAATGTCAATATAAATGTAAATGGTTTGTAAAGGAAAAATATTAACAAAAAAGGTAGTTTGTGAAACCGGTTGTTTTTGGGATACTTTGATTTTGGTTTTCAAAGCCTGATTTTCCTGATAATAATACCGGCATGTTGACCGGATACCTATTTATCATCATGGCGGCAGTCTTCTGGGGACTCATCGGGATTTTCTCAAGCCTTGCCTTTTCACAGGGCGTAGGCCCCATGGAAGTGGCCTTCTGGCGTGCCGTCCTGACCTGGTTCTGTTTCGGCGGCCAGGCCGTGATGACCCAGCAGACAAAAATCGATAAAAAAGATTTCCCTTTATTTCTGGTGTTTGCCCTTTTTGGGATCTCCCTTTTTTATATTGCCTATCAGTTTGCCGTAAAAACAGGCGGGGCCGCCTTTGCTTCGGTTCTCCTGTATACGGCGCCGGCCTGGGTGGTGGCCTGTTCATTTTTCATTTACAGGGAACGGCTTACCTGGATAAAAGGGATGGCTGTTGTTCTCGTGATTCTGGGTGTCTTTCTGATCTCAAAAACCGGGGGGAATACCCAAAGCAGTCTGTCCATCGGATGGATCGCCATTCTCTCCGGACTTGCCTCCGGATTTTGCTATTCCCTTTATTATACCATTGGGAAATATTTTTCCGGCCGGTATTCCAGCTCAAATCTGTTTTTATGGGTGCTCCCCATGGGGGCATTGGGAATCCTGCCCTTTGTCAATTTTGTAGAAAAGACCCCCCTTGCCTGGGCCGCCCTGATATCGGTTTCCCTTGTGTCCACCTTTCTCGCCAATTTCTGTTATTACCAGGGGCTTAAAACCCTTGAGGCGGGAAAGGCATCCATTGTGGCAACCCTTGAGCCGGTGGTGGCTGCCGTTACGGCCTATATATTCCTGGGAGAATATTTTTCATTTCTCGGCTATGTCGGTGCCGGCCTGATTCTTCTGGCCGTTATGTCAACCATTTATGATCATTAGGAAAGGCAA
>JAABTB010000233.1 GCA_011390085.1 Desulfobacula sp. | reverse complement strand
ACCCAGAGAATAGGCGGTGATCCTGTGGCCCCGGGGGAATAAGAGCTTGGTCGCCACGATATCTTCTCCCATTTTCCGGACATGCTGCCAGGGGAAAACAGGAGCCTCAATCTCAACGGTTTTATCATCGATGATGTTCAGGTGTTCGATCATGATCACGCTATTGGTGCCCTGGGGCAGGGCGTGGCCGGTATTGACCCAGTAGGCGGTTTCTCCGGGGACAAGGGTGACGGGCGATTCCTCGCCGGCCCCAAAAGTAAGTTTGGCGTCCACTGCAATACCGTCCATGGCTGCGGCATGATAATTGGGGGATGAGATAAGGGCCATGGCCGGTTTGGCAAGGACCCTGTCCTTTGATCCGACCACATCAAGGGTTTCAACCGGCGTGGCCAAGCCGTCAAACCGGTCAAAAAGGATTTTTGCGGCCTCTTCAATGGTTTTCATATCCAGATAGACATTTCGTTTGGAATTCATTTATCCTGTCCTGTTTGTAAATTCTTATAAAAGGATGATATCAACAAGGGCCCCTTTTTCAAGGCCTTCCACATGCTCACCGATTTCAAGGAGGCCGTCGGCATGGATCATGGTCCGGATCAGTCCTGATTTGCCCAGAACCGGTCTGGCCGTTATCCGGCCGGCGCCATGTTCCAGGAGGACCCGGATAAACTCCCGCCGCCCCTGGGCTGAGGCGACATTGCGGCTCAATATGGCCGGGACCCGGATAGTCCGGTCCCTGTCATCCAGCCCCTTGAGGCGGTTCAAAAAGGGAAGGACAACTATCTTGAAAACCACCATGGCCGACACCACCTGACCGGGCAGCCCCCATACGGGTTTTTTCCCGGACCTTGCCAGGATGGTGGGTTTGCCCGGACTGATGGATATGCCGTGGGCCAGGATCTCCGTATCCGCCAGGGAGGAGATGGCCTCCACCGAAAAATCCCTTGTGCCCACGGAGCTTCCGCCGGAAATCAGCACCATATCGGTTTCTTCAAGGGCTTTTTCAAGGGTCTTTTGTAAGTCGGCCCGGTCGTCTTTGACAATGCCGTAACAGACCGGTTCGGCATGGGCTTCCCGGATAAACCCGGACAGGGTATAGGAATTGATATCCCGGATTTTTCCGGGAGAAGGCTCTTCTTCAATGGGAACAATCTCATCCCCGGTTGAAATGATGCCCACCCTGGGGCGTTTGTACACTCTGATCTTTGAAACCCCGAGTCCGGCGGCAAGGCCTTGTTCCTGGGGACGGATAAAGGTGCCTTGGGGCAGAACGGTTTCATCCTTTGCAACATCTTCCGAAGCATCAATAACATTCTGCAGCGGCGCCACACTTTTATAAATCTCAACCGATGAATCGTCAATGAGTTCCGCATGTTCCACCATGACCACACTATCCGCCCCCAAGGGAAGCATTCCGCCCGTTGATATTTTAGCGGCCTGCCCGGTTTCCAGGGCAAAGCCGGGAATATCGCCCATGGATATGGCGCCGGCAAGGGTCAGCCAGGCCGGGTTGGATTCCGAGGCCCCAAATGTGGAATTTGCCGCCACGGCATATCCGTCCATGGTGGCCCGTCTGAAACCGGGAAGGTCGATTTTCGCAACCAGGTCCCGGGCAAGGACCCTTGAAAAGGCATCCCCTACAGAAATGAGTTCGGAGTCGACCAAAGAAAAATCCTTTACCCGTTCCATGATCTCTTCAAGGCTTTTCACCTTGAAAAAATGATTCATTTCAAGGCCTCTTTTATTCTTTCCATGGCCAGGGTGACATTTTCAAGGCTGTTAAAGGCGCTGATCCGGATATAATGCCGGCCGCACCGGCCGAAACCGGCCCCCGGCGTACAGACCACGGAGGCTTTGGTCAGCAGCAGGTTAAAGAATTCCCAGGAATCCCTTCCCTTTCCATCCACCCAGATATAGGGCGAATTTTTCCCGCCCACATAATCAAACCCAAGGGATTCAATGGTTTTCCGGATCAGGTCGGCATTGTTCAGATAATAGGCGATCTGCTCTTTGATCTGGCGCTTTCCCTCTTCGGAATAAACCGCTTCCGTGGCTTTCTGGACCGGATAGGAAACTCCGTTGAATTTGGTTGTATGGCGCCGGTTCCACATGGAATGAAGGGATATTTTTTCTCCCATGGAAGAATAGATCATGCAGTCCCTGGGAACAACGGTGAACCCGCAGCGGGTACCGGTAAAACCGGCAGTCTTTGAAAAGCTTCTGAATTCGACGGCCACTTCCCGGGCACCCTCAATTTCATAGATGGTCCTGGGGAGGTCCGGATCACGGATATAGGCTTCATAGGCGGCATCAAACAGGATCAGGGCCTTGTTTTCCCTTGCATAATCCACCCAGACCTTTAGTTCGCCTTTGGTGGCGGTTGATCCGGTGGGGTTATTGGGAAAACATAGATAAATCAGATCCACTTTTTCCCGGGGCAGTTCCGGAAGAAAATGATTTTCTTTGAGGCAGTCCATATAGACAATCCCGTTATACCGGCCGGCCTCAAACTCACCGGTGCGGCCGGCCATGACATTGGTATCCAGATACGCCGGATACACCGGGTCCGGAATGGCTACCTTAATGTCGGCCGCAAACAATTCCTGGAAATTTCCCGTATCGCATTTGGCCCCGTCACTGACAAAAATTTCATCCGGAGAAATATCCGCCCCTTGGGCATGATAATCATTTTCTGCGATTTTTTCCCTTAAAAACAGGTATCCCTGCTCCGGACCATAGCCCCTGAAGGTGGCGTCCCGGGCCATCTCGTCCACACCCCGGTGAAATCCTTCAATGACGGCAGGCACCAGGGCTTTGACCACATCACCGATCCCCAGCCGGATGATATGGGCTTCCGGATTTTTGGCCTGGTATTCATTCACCCTTTTGGCAATATCTGAAAACAGATAGGATGCCTTGAGTTTGCTGTAGTTTTCATTTGCTCTGATCATAAAACGTCCTTTCTAACCTTTTATCAATAGTCAATCCCATGTATAAATTATCAAAAATGATGTGTCGGTTTTTTTAGCCGCCTATTTTTTCCAGGGCCCGGGTAAGCGCCTTAAACTCTTCCACGGAAAGGGTTTCCGCCCGTCTTTGGGCGTCTATGCCGGAGAAGGCCAGGGCCTCCAGAACGAACTGCTTTTCATATCCCGGCTCGCCGCCGACCATGGAATTTTTTAAAGATTTTCTTCTTTTTGAAAACGCAACCTTGATGACATCAAACAATAAGCGCTCCTGACGCGCATCAAACTCCTCCAGATGAAAAAACCTGAATTGCAGAATCGTTGAATTCACCTCCGGGCTGGGGAAAAAGGAGGAGGGCCCGACCTCGGCCACAAAGCTGATCTTTGCTGCATACTGGCTGACGGCAGACAGTCTTGAATAATCTCTCCCCCCCGGAGGGGACAGGATTCTTGTGGCCAATTCCTTTTGAAACATCAAAAATGCCTTTTCGATATACTTTCTTTCTTCCACCAGTTTAAACAGGATCTGAGACGAAATATTATAGGGAAGATTTCCGATGATCACAAGTTTTTTATCCCGGGCCATCTCTGATAAAGGGACTTTCAAAATATCCTGATGGATGATGTCAATATTATCTAATCCTTCATCATTGATGATCTGTCTTAAAATCGGAATCAGACGGCCGTCCTTTTCAACGGCAGTGACATGAAAGGCTTTTTTTGCAAGGGGCAGGGTCAGGGCGCCGAGTCCGGGACCGATTTCCAGGACTCGGGTATCTTCTGATATCCCGGTTTTCTCGACAATCATCCGGGCCGTATTCGGATCTGAGAGAAAATTCTGCCCAAGTTCTTTTCCTGCATATAAACCTGCCTGTTTCAGCAACTGCCCGGGATGTGTCATGAGGTTATGTTTCCTTAAAAATTACAAACAAATTACTACTTGACTTTCTTTGTCTCACTAAGTAGTTATTATACTATATACTTCAAGCAATTAACAGGTTCAACCTTCTTAAAAAAATCAGGGCTGTTTTTAAGTTTTCTAATATCCGGATGAAAACGGATATCAACCATTGTATGCGGCGTTTAAGGGTTTGATCTGATTTTAATATATACAAATAAACCTTTTCACAAAGGAGACGGATCATGGTAGAAAAACCGGAACAAGGAACCAATTGGGAAAGTTTTATCAAAATGCTGTTGAGCAGGCTGGATATTCCCACCAAGGAAGATATTGCTTTTTTGAACACCAGGCTGGACCGCCTTGAACAGTTGTTTTATGAGAGAAAACCAGGAAAAAGCCCTTCGGCAAGACCCGTCCAGGGCCGAAAAAATGCTTCTTCCATTGTTCTTGAAATGATTGACAATCATCCCAAGGGT
>JAABTB010000232.1 GCA_011390085.1 Desulfobacula sp. | reverse complement strand
CTATGAAACCCTGTCCGAAATTATCCGCCAACGGTTTACCGATCCGAAGCAGACACTGAAAGAGCTTTTCTCCAGACTCGTCTTTAATATTCTCTGCGGCAATACCGATGATCATGCCCGGAACCATGCATCGTTTTGGGACGGAAAAGTCCTGACCCTGACGCCTGCCTATGACATCTGCCCGCAAGGCCGCACAGGCAATGTGGCTTCCCAGGCCATGCTCATATCCGGCAATAATAATTTAAGCCGGCTCGGAACCTGCCTGGAGACGGCGCACAATTTCCTTCTTTCCGGAGAGGAGGCCAGGGAAATATTCGGCTCCCTGACTGCCGCCATTGAACGAGATTGGGACACTGTCTGTGAAGAAGCCGGGCTGACGGAGGTGGATAAGAACCTGCTCTGGCGGCGACAGTTTTTAAACCCCTATTCGCTTGAACAATAAATATAAAGGAAATCATATGAACACGATCACCATAGTCCAGGGCGATATCACCCAGGCCCCGGTGGACGCCATTGTCAATGCGGCCAATACGCGGATGCTGGGCGGCGGCGGGGTGGACGGGGCCATTCACCGGGCCGCCGGTCCGGCCTTGCTGGAGGCCTGCAAAAAAGTCCCGGCAGAAAACGGGGTGAGGTGTCCCGCCGGGGAAGCCAGGATCACGGAGGCCGGAGACCTGAAGGCAAAATACGTGATCCATACGGTGGGCCCAAAATACGGCATTGACAAAAACCCTGAAATCCTCCTGGCCTCGGCCTTTCGCAGCAGCCTGGCCCTGGCCCTCGCCCACGGCTGTAAATCCATTGCCTTTCCCGCCGTTTCCTGCGGGGTCTATCATTACCCGCCCGAGGAGGCCGCCGGAATCTCCATTTCAGTCTGCCAGAGGCCGGAATATGCCGCCCTGGACATCTATTTCTACCTGTTCAGCGACAGGATGGCGGCCATCTGGGCAGCGGCCCTTGCAAAGGCGGAGCCACTGCTCTGAGCATTTTGCCAGGGCCAGGCCCGGCATATCCGTAACAGTCGGCAGGATCTTTCGTTTTTTAACACGCATCAAGGCCCCTGTCTTTGACGTAATTCAGATCTTGCCCTGCTGCCTCACCGAAATTCCGTCACCGGCCCCCAATATACAATCACCGCTTCCGGGCCATGTGGCCCACAGGCTTCCCCGGATACAACGGATCTTATATTCTCCCCTCCCAAGGGAAACCATTCCGCTTTCCCCGAATAGGTCGCGGAGAAAATTCTCGGCCTGATTGAGAACGGTGTACTGAAGGAGGGGGACAGAATCCCCTCCATGAGGCAGCGGTGCGATGAGGATATTTCTTTTCAGTGCTTCGTGATAAATCTCCAGGGTGTCAGTCTCTTCCGGGAGCGTCACCCAGAGCAGGGAGCCACCGGCGGATGCCTCTTCTCGGTCAAGCAGAGATATGCCAACTGCATGAGAATAAACGCGGGGTATTGGAACGAGCAGATAAGAAAAGCCATCGTGTATCTCGGTAAACTCTGCCGGGAGGACAGGCCCGGGATCAATGCGCCCCCGGCGGACGACCCATACTCCAAGGCCGCCGCCGCAGGATAAAAACTTTCCTATTTTTTCACAAACGGGTCCGGGGGACATGAGCCTCCTGAACAGGAGCATCCGCTGCTGCAATCACAGGATTTTTTGCCCTTCCAGATGTCCACGAACCGTTTCACCATAAAACCAACGGCAAGGGCCACAATGATACCGACAATGATTGTATCCATGATCAAACCTCCTTATTTTCTTCAGACCAGCACAAGGCTGCCCACCTGGTAAAAAACCGTGGAAACCGCCAGGGCCAGGCCGGTATTGAATACGACGGAAAAAGCCGCCCATTTCCATGACCCGGTTTCCTTGGCAATACAGACCACGGTGACAAAGCAGGGCGCATAAAAAATGGTGAACAGAATCAGGCTGAAGGCGGGTAAAGGACCCCATCCATCGGCGGTTCTCAGCCTTTCGGAAAGGGAACCGGTTTCCTCTGGGTCCACTTCCCCCAGGGAATAAGCGGTCCCCAGGGTGGACACCACCACCTCTTTGGCGGCAAATCCGCCCACAAGGGCGATATTGGTCCGCCAGTCAAAGCCTGCAAACCGGGTAATGCTTTCGAGAGCCGTTCCCATGCGGCCGGCAACAGAATTTCGTAAGGCTTCCCCGGCCTGGTCGGCATCCACCTGTAACAGATTTTCCTTTACCGCTATCATGGCTTCGGTCAGCTTTTCATCTTCCAGGGTCAGGATCTCGTCCACAGCTTCCCGGGGCAGGCCCGATACAATGAGGCTTCTTTGATCGTCAAATTCCTTGGTTTGGTTCTCATCCAGACCGGGAAAGGTCATCATGGCCCAGAGGATTATGGAAATTAAAAGAATGACCGTGCCTGCTTTTTTGACGTATTGGATGATCCGTTCAAAGGTATGGATCAAAAGCCCTTTCAGGGTGGGCATCCGGTAAGGCGGAAGCTCCATGACAAAGGGGGTGGATTCCCCCCGGATCAGGGTGGATCTCAGGAGCCATGCCACCAGAAGGGCCCCTGTCCATGAAATCAGGGTGATCAGGAGCATGACCTGAGCCTGGCTTTCGGCAAAAAAAGCCGCCGTCAGGAGAGCGAATACCGGCAGTTTTGCCCCGCAGTTCATGAAGGGAACCGTTAACAGCGTGGCCAGGCGCTCCTTGGGGGATTTCAGAGTCCGGGCCGCCATGACGCCGGGAACCGCACACCCCCCGGCGATGCCGCCGGACACGACAAAGGCCATGACGGAAGAGCCGTGAAGGCCGAACATCCTGAATATCCGGTCCAGCATAAAGGACATGCGGGCCAGGTACCCGGTATCTTCCAGAAAGGCAATACCGAAAAACATGAACATGATCAGGGGCACAAACCCCAGGACCCCGCCCACACCGTCAATGATCCCGGATACCAATAAGGATTTCACCATTCCATCGGGCAGGGCCTGGTCGGCCATGGCCGATATCCATCCGAAAAACCCTTCCAGCCAAGCCACCGGGGCCTCGCTCAGGGTAAAGGTAAACTGGTACAGGCCCATGAGCATGGCCACCATGATGACGGGGCCCAGGAACCGGTTGGTGACGATCCTGTCAATCTTATCGGAAACCTGGATCCGGTTTTCATCCTGAAAAAACCGGACCACGCCCTGTTTTAATACCGAATGGACATATCCGTAGCGGTGATCGGCAATAATGCCCTCGGGATGGGTATCCAGGGTATGGGCGATATGGATCTTCACCCGTTGAACAACGGCGTCGAGCTTCATGGCCGTGGTCTTGTCCTGTTTACAGCCTCTATCAATGATCTGCTGATCATTTTCCAGGTATTTGAGGGCCGTCCATCGCGGATCATATTGAGGCGTTAAAAATTCCGCCGACCGGATCAAGGCTTCCATCTCATCCAGGGCTGCATCCAGGTCCCGGCCGTAGGAAATTCTCAGGGGCTCCGGCCGTTGGCCGACGTTTTCGGCGACGGCCGCCATGAGCGCCTGTTTTCCCTTTCCATCCCTGGCCACAATGGGAATCACAGGCAGTTTCAGCAGGGAGGAAAGTTTTGGGATATCGATCTCAATCCCCCTTTTCTTGGCCACATCCATCATGTTCAGGGCGATGCAGACCGGCAAGCCCATTTCCATGAACTGGACCGACAGATAGAGATTTCTTTCCAGGTTGGAGGCATCCACGATATTGATGATCATGGAAGGCTTTTCATCCACCAGAAAATCCCTGGCCACCACCTCTTCCAGGGAATAGGCCGTCAGGGAATAGGTGCCGGGCAGATCCACAATTTCAAACCGGCCCGTATCGCTTTTACAGGTTCCCTGTTTTTTTTCAACGGTGACGCCGGGATAATTGCCCACATGCTGCCGGCCGCCCGTCAGCTCGTTAAAAAGGGTGGTCTTCCCGGAATTGGGATTTCCCGCCAGTACAACGGTTGCATTCATTTATGATACCTCCACTTCGATATGGTCTGCCTCATTGTTCCGAAGCGTTAATGTAAACCCCATGATCCTCAATGAAACCGGATCATAGAGGGGCGCCCGGCCCTGGACCGTGATCTCCTTGCCCGGGATCAGGCCCATGTCCCTAATTCTTCTGCCCAGTTCACTGTCGGCATTAACCCTTTGAATAATGCCCTTTTGCCCTATTTTCATCTGTCTTAAATTAATCCTCTCCACTCTTTCTACCTCCACTTTATTTTCGATAAAACATTAAGTGTTGTTAAAATCATAATGTTTTATATAGCTAACTTTTATTCATGTCAATTAAAAACTAATGGGTTTGTATAAAATAAATTATTTGACTTACTTAGTATTCAATTATAG
>JAABTB010000231.1 GCA_011390085.1 Desulfobacula sp. | reverse complement strand
TGCCCACCTTTTCAAGATAATATTCCGCTCTCTCGACGGCTTTGGCTTTGGGGATTTTCAAGACATGGATGGGGGCTTCGATGACGTTTTCAAGAATGGTCATGTGACTCCAGAGGTTAAACTGCTGAAACACCATGGCCAGCTTGGTCCGGATCCGTTCCACCTGTCGGATGTCCCTGGGCCGGCTCACCCCCTTCCGGTTGGTTTCCAGGAGGATTTCTTCCCCGCCCACCGTGATTTTTCCCTTGTCCGGCATTTCCAGGAAATTGATACAGCGCAGAAGCGTGCTTTTCCCCGATCCGCTGGAGCCCAGGATGGAGATGACATCCCCCTTAAAGGCTTTGAGGGAGATGCCTTTGAGCACTTCAACCTCACCAAAGCGTTTGTGAAGATTTTCAACCGATAAAGCCGTCTGTTGTTTATCCATGGGCGCCCGTCACCATTGTAAAATTGTGTTTATTATGTTTACCTGCCTGCTAGTATAAATCCCGGAACCATAAGTCAAGGATTATATGCTGCCGAAGGGGAAGGCCTCGGCCACTTTTTTTCTGAAATCCTCCCGGGTCAGATACCGGTATCCGATCTCCGACAGGATTTTTGCGGTTTTTTCCATCTGGCCGAGGGCAAAGGGGGCGGCGGCGCAGTCGGCAAATTCCTTTGAATGAATCGTGATATCCGTATCCTGTCCCGTGATATTGAAAAAAGCATGGATGGCCGGGACCTCATAGGTGACATCCCCGAAATCGGAAGAAGCCCGGGAGCGCTCCAGCCATTCCGGGGCCATGTCGTATTCTTCAGCCAGTTTCATAAACGCCTGATTGAGTTCGATATTGGGTTTTCCCGGTTTGTACGTATGTTTGACCGTCTCCACCAGGGCTTTTGTATCCGTCATGAGGGCGGCCCCTTTGGCAATATTTTCAAACCGATCCTTCATGGACAGTAAAAAATCCATATCAAAGGCCCTGAGGTAAAAATCGGCTGCGGCCGTATCCGGGATAATATTGGGGGCCATACCCCCGTCGGTGATGACCCCGTGAACCCGGCAGGTCTCGGGCAGTTGCTGGCGCCAGGCATCCACGCCGCAAAAGAGGAGCCGTACCGCATCCAGGGCATTGAGACCGTCTTCCGGGGCCGCGGCGGCATGGGCGGATTTCCCGGAAAACCGGATCATAAACTGCATGATGCCGGATTCTTCCACGGACTGGGAGGTGGCGCGGTGGGACGGGTGGGCCATGAGTACGATATCCACGTCTTCCAGGGCACCGGATGCGATGAGATCGATTTTGCAGCCTCTTTTTTCTTCGGCAGGGGTTCCCATGACCGTTACCCGGCCCTTCAACCCCTGATCCGATATGAGTTGTTTCAACAGGAGCCCGGCTCCTAATGCCACACCGGCGATGAGATTGTGGCCGCAGCCATGGCCCATGCCGGGCAGGGCATCATATTCGGACATGAAACAGATATGGGACCCGTCCTCTCCCGCAGTTGCGGAAAAAGCGGTTTTCAGGCCCTTATAATTCCTTTTGACTTCAAAGCCCCGGTTTTCGAGGAAATCCGCCTGTACCCGGGCGGCCAGCTCTTCTTCCCCGGACAGTTCCGGGTTATCATGGATATGAAGCACAAGGTCTTCAATTTCTTTTGCATGGGTTTTATAATAGGCCCCTAAGATTTCTTTCAGGTTTTCCATAAACATTTTTCCCCGACGTTTCCTTTCTTAGCCGGTTCATCATCGCCACAACATTACAAATCAGATTGAAAGCTCGTTGCTACCCAGGTGACAACTATTAAAAAACCAGGCTGAAAGTCAAGAAAATTCATACTGAATTTCAAAAAAAAATGAAACCTTTATTTTGGAAAGCCTGTCTGCAAAACAAGCCCTGTTTTTTTCGCCCTGCTTAACGGTTGACATTTAAAAGGCTTTTGCTTATCTTAAGATCAGGTAAAAAGATTGAGTCAGGAGAGACCCGTCATGGCATACACCATCCACCCCTTAGTCCTTGGAACAAAAGTATTTGACAAGAGCATGATGACCTACCAGTACGGTCAGGGCCAACCCTATACCATCCCCATCTATGCCTGGCTCATCAAGGGCGGCGACAAACATATCCTGGTGGATACGGGCGAGATGAGCCCCATCCGGTCCAAGGACCGGGAAGCCGCCATCGGCGGAAAAATTTATACCTTTGAGCAGGGCCTTGAAAAGTACGGCCTGACACCGGCCGATATTGATATCGTCATCCATACCCATCTTCATACTGATCATTGTGAAAATGATTATAAATGTGAAAACGCAAAATTCTATGTCCATGAACAGGAACTGGAATCCATCCATGATCCCCATCCCCTGGATTACCGGTATCTGTCCGACTATATCGACGATATCGAAGAAAACGGTCAGATAGAAATCGTCCGGCAGGATCAGGAGATCGTCCCCGGCATCCGGGTCCGCCATACCCCGGTCCACACCCGGGGCGGCCTGACCGTGTATATTGAAACCGCCAGGGGAAACGCCGTCATCACGGGCTTCTGCCTCATTGATGAAAATTTCAATCCCCCGCCGGAAATCCGGGGCATGGAAATGGAGGTCATCCCTCCGGGAACCCATGTGGATGTTTATCAGGCCTATGATATCATGAAAGAGGTTCGGGATGAGGCCGATATCCTCATTCCCCTCCACGAGCCGAGGTTTGCCGCCGTCGACAGCATCGGCTGATGAAAAGCGGAACTCGGAAAATCCGAGCCCAAGAAAATTAATATCCTGGAAAATTTGGAATAAACCCTAGAAATTATCCATCTCTTTAAGTAAGCGTTTTTGGCAAAGATGCGTCTTTGCTTTTGGGATTCAGCCGGAAAAACAGGCCTGTTCACCAAAAGCTGCCTTTTTATATAGATAATTTTTTAAAGGAGATCCCCATGGGAAATGAGAAAATTGAAACCGGTTTTGTGAGTGCAAAAGACCGCACCACCTGCGAAGCGACCCGACAGATGCTTGAAAAAGCCAGGAGAGACGGCGTTATCCTGGATCTGGACCGGGGGTATGACATGAAGCCCTGCCCCATCGGCGAGGTATCTGCCTGCTGCAAGAATTGCTATATGGGACCCTGCCGGTTGAATCCCAAAGACCCGTATAAAAAAGTAGGGGTCTGCGGCGCCACCATCGACACCATCGAGGCCCGGAATTTCGGCAGAAATGTGGCGTCCGGATCAGCCTCCCACAACGACCACGGCAGGCATATCCTGGAATTGTTCAAACACATTATTGACGGCAAAGTCAAGGATTTCGGCATTGACGACACCATTAAACTGGAACGGGTGGCCCGGTCCGTCGGTATTGAAACCGAAGGTAAAGAGGTTCTGGAAGTTGCAAAGGAACTCCATGACGAACTGGAAAAAACCTTTTCGAATGTGGACGGCGAAATGCCCTTTACAAGACGGGCCCCCGAGGCTCTCCAGGAGCAATGGCGAAAAGACGGGATCATGCCCAGGGGCGCCATGCTTGAAGTCATGGAAATGATGAGCCGGACCCATATCGGGTGTGACCAGGACTATAACAACCTCATGAAACAGATCGCCAGAACTTCCCTGGCCGACGGCTGGGGCGGCTCCATGGTGGCCACGGAACTGTCGGACATCATGTTCGGGACCCCTTCTCCCACCCTTGCCGACGTCAACATGGGGGTATTGAAGGAGGACCATGTGAACATCATTGTCCACGGCCACGAGCCCGCCATGTTCGAAGGCATGCTGGCTGCGGTTTATGATCCCTTTTTCACGGACCAGGCCAAGGCTGCCGGGGCCAAGGGCATCAACCTGGTGGGCATGTGCTGTTCAGGCGCGGAAATGATGTCCCGCCACGGGATTCCCCATGCCGGGAATTTCGGCTCCACCGAAGCCATCATGGTGACCGGGGCCGTGGACGCCATGGTCGTGGATATCCAGTGCATCAAACAGGGGCTGGCGGAAGTGGCAAGGTGTTATGACACCCATCTCATCACCACCAATCCCCGGTGCCATATTGAGGGGGCTACGCATATCGATTTTGAGGAAATGGACCCGAAAAAATGCACGGACCAGATCCTGGCCAAGGCCATTTCCCGGTTCGGGTCCCGGAAAATGCCCGTTGAAATTCCGAAAATCATCCAGAAGGGGGTTCACGGATTTACCCATGAATATATTGAATACATGCTGGGTGGAACCTTCAGGGGCAGCTATGTCCCCTTGAACGACAATATCATCAACGGCCGGATCAGAGGCGTGGCCGGTGTGGTGGGCTGCACCAACCCCAAGGTCAAACAGGATTCCATCCATGTCGAACTGGTAAAAGAATTAATCAGAAATGATGTCCTGGTCCTCCAGACCGGG
>JAABTB010000230.1 GCA_011390085.1 Desulfobacula sp. | reverse complement strand
CCATTGACAAAGACCTTGGCCCAGGCATGGGCATCCCTGAGCCGGACAATCAGACCACCTTCCAGGCGGGAATACTCATGGGCGATGAACCCGGTGGCATACCGGGCCGGTATCCCGGCCTGCCGCAATAAAAGCACGGTTGCCGTGGCAAAAAACTCGCAATGCCCGGCCTTGGTGTGAAACAGAAAATTCTCCAGAGGGGTTTGGGCTTTGCCCTTGCCCTTAAGCTCCAGGGAATAGGCAAATTGGGTTAAAAAAAAGCCGTGGACGGTTTTCAGAATTTCCTCTTCGGATTTATCCTCAAGGCCGAGATTTTGCGCCACGGCTTCAAAGACCGGTTTTTCTTTTACGGGCACGGCATAATCGTCGGGGCCGGGCAAGGCATCATAGGTGGAAGCCCCGGTATAGGACACAACGGCCTTGATGAGGGAAGGACCATCTTCGATCCGGACGACCTGGACGGCATTTTTCTCGCAATCCCCGGCTTTCATTTCAGAAATATCAATGACACCGGGAGGCAGGCTCAAAACCGCCTTGCCCTTTTGAAGCCTGAAATACTGGGTCATTTTCAGGGGATTTTCCCGAGGCGGGTTCACCTGCCAGAAACTGCCGTCCTTTTTCCGTTCAATCCGTTCAAACCCGTATTTTGCAAACCAGTTGGAAGCGGCAAACCGGTTATAGGTGGTGCTGTGAAGCAGATAGGTTTTTCCCGGCACATAATCGTCAAAAAAGGCCCGGATCATAATTTTATCGGAAAATTTCAAATCCCCGATTTCCCCAAGGGCGGTATAGGTTTTAAACGGGTCCATGGTGTAGGCATAATGGGACATGATCCATCGGCTGAGGGTTCTTCCGGCTTCCCGGGCAAGGTTCTGGCCGTGGTACCCTGTCAGGGCCACGATCAGGATGCAGGTGATCCATGCTGCCCCGGGCCCCCGCCTTGAGCGAAACTGCCACAGGCCCCAGACAAAAAACAAGACGGCGCAAAAATAATAAAATGACCCCTTTGCGTTTGCATAGGCCGACGACATGAGGCAGACAAAGGCGTAAATATAAGACACATCGATTTCCTTTGTCTCATAGAACCGCATCTCGCTCTTTTTCCGGGTGGCAAAGAAAAAGGATTTGATATCCATTCTGCCTTTTGTCGAAAATTCCTGGACCCCGATGATGGGGAAAAAGATCAGGGGGAGCCATCTTAAAAGGATGAGATTGGCCTTTTTCGCATCCGTTGTGAGGGCCGCCAAAATGGTGAAGGCCAGGAGAACCGTGCTGATGTCCACAAATTTATTAAAATCCGAGGCTTGCAGCTCAAACCGGGTCTTGGCCCATCGGGCCGACTCAAGGATGACGGCAAGACCGAGACCCATCCATAAAAGCCCCACCTGCCAACCCCAGAAGAGAAGGATCACGCCTAAAAAAAACCGGGGCGTTTTCATGGGATGGAAAGCTCCTCCGAAACAGCCCCGATTTGAACCACCCGGACCGGGTATGGGGAATCTCCCGTTTCCCGGACAATGGTTTCCTTTTGCCTTGCATCCTCTGCCAGGACGATGACAAAGGCCGGCACAAGGGCTTCATGGATGATCCGGCATATTTCTTCATGATCCCGGCTCCAACCGGAGAAAATCAGGATGGCGCCGGATATTTTTTTAAGGCCGGATTCAAGCACAGGTTTGAGTTCAAGGACGGTTTTATCCTGGCAGGATTCAACGCAGGAAAGGATTTCCAACATCTTTTCAGAACCGCCCAGTCCCCTGCCCGATGAAAAGGCATACATCTCATGGCCCCCCAGCACCAGGTCCAGGATAGCGTCATGGGGGTCCATGGATGCGATATAGGAAGCGGCAATGCTTACGGCTTCTTCAAAAACCCTTTCCCTTTCCGGGCGAACAAAGGTGTCCAGAACCAAGGCATACCGCACAAAAAATTCATCTTCAAATTCTTTGATCACGAGTTCGCCGGTTCTGGCAAAGGTCCGCCAGTGGATATTGTGCAGGGGATCGCCCGGACGGTAATAGCGCAAACTCATGAATTCATCGGAATTTCCAATGGATGACGCCAGATTGACCCCGCCGGGATGGTATTGGCGCCTTGATGTTAAATCCGGCGGTTCAAGGGGGTATCGCCGGGGCAGGATCAGGAGTTTTTCCGCTTTTTGTATTCTGAAATTTCGCATGAAGAGTCCAAGGATATCGGGCCGGGCCAGGGTGACCCCGGTAAAATGAAGATATCCCCGGTAATTGGGAACAAAATCCGAGGTCACCCGGATGGTTTCCCCGGGGGGCAGGTCCGGCAGTTTTATGGGTCTGAGTCTTGCTTTTCCGGACTTGAGGACCAGCCAGGCCCACCGATAATACAGGGTCTTTCTGTCCCAGGCATTTCTCAGGTGCTCATAGGGCTCTTTTCTCGTCAACAGGGTGTTCAGATCCGGCCGTGGATCAGCCGGGTCCTCATACAGGATGATTCCCTTTTCCGGTTTCAGGCCGAGATTGGTGATTTCAATTGAATATACAATCTTCTCTCCCACGGTTCCATAGACGGGAAGGATATGCCTCAGCCTGAGCCTGGGCCGGAAGGGCATCAGGCTCAGGACGGCAGATACAAGCAGAAGGAAAAGGCTCAAGGCCATGACCTGGTAAAGGGTGGTTTTATACATGTTCAGCCCGAAAAGAGCTGTGATGCAAAAAGCAGCCGTCATCATGGCCCCGGCCGGGGTCATATGCCGTTTCATCCGGAATGAAACCCGATGAAGCAGCGAATAAGACCGGTATAAAAACCTTGGCATCATCATTCTTCAGGACCCATCCTTATGCAGCAGCCATCCTCATACAGGAACCGGAATGGATGTTAAGATCTCTTCCACAAGGGTTCGGGCGGACACACCGGAAAATTTCAGCCGTGGATCTAAAATCAGGCGGTGGGCCATGACCCGGACCGCGATCTCCTGAATATGATCCGGCCCCACAAAATCGGTTTTATCAAAAAGCGCCAGGGCCTGGGCTGTTTTCATCAGGGCGATGGATGCCCTGGGGCTTGCGCCCAGGAGCACTCCCGGTTTTTCCCGGGTGGCCGTCACCAGGGCCACAATATACTCTTTTAATTCCTTTGAAACAAAAACCTCGCCGATGAGCCGGCGAAGTTTAAGCCCCTCTTCCAGGCTGACGCAGGGCAGAACTGAATGAATGGGATGGGCCAGGCTTTGTTCGGAAAGGATCAGGGCCTCGGTTTCCCGGGTCACGTACCCCAGTTCAAGCTGCATGGCAAACCGGTCCATCTGGGCTTCGGGCAAAGGATAGGTTCCCCTGGATTCAATGGGGTTCTGGGTAGCAATGACAAAAAACAGGTCCTCCAGGTTTAACAGATTGCCGTCAATACTCACCTGGCCCTCGGCCATGGCTTCCAGAAGGGCGGATTGGGTCCTGGGCGATGCCCGGTTGATCTCATCGGCCAGAAGGATATGGGTAAACACAGGTCCCTTATGAAGCTTGAATTCCTTTTTGGCCGGGTCAAAGATAGAAACCCCCAGGATGTCCGAAGGCAAGAGATCCGGGGTAAACTGGATGCGCTTGAACCGGGCATCCATGCTTTTGGCAAGGGCCTTGGCAAGAGTGGTTTTCCCGGTTCCGGGATTGTCTTCCAGAAGGATATGCCCGCCCCCGGCAAACCCGGCCAGGATATAACGGATATTTTCCTTCTGGCCCTTGATCACGGTTTCGATATTGGCCGATAACCTCATGAACAGCTCATGGGCGAAAAGAAGGTCGGATGTTTCCATAAGGTTTCCTTCTCCTTTTGTATGGTCCGAATTCATAGGGGCAGCCGGACGATGAACTTTGTTCCAAGAGAAGGGCTTGATTCAACACTGATCTCCCCTCCATGGTCCTTGGTAATAATGAAATAGGATATGCTCAGGCCAAGGCCGGTTCCGACGCCCACGGGTTTTGTCGTGAAAAAGGGTTCAAAAATTCTCTTCCGGGTTTGTTCGTCCATACCCGGCCCATTGTCTTCTATTTCGGCAAACACCATGTTTTTTTGTTCATCAAATCCTGTTCTCAGTATGAACACAGGATCTTTTACCCCGGCCGCCTGCATGGCCTGGGACCCATTACTGAGCAAGTTCAGGAAAACCTGCTGGATCTTCGCGGCTTCACAGGGGACAAGGGGAGTCTGTGGCTCATACTCTTTTTTGATTTTTATTTTTTTAAAATCGTAGTGTTTCTTCAAATCAAAGTCCGTCGCGGCCAGTTCCAGGGTTTTATCCAGAAGATCTGCCACGGAATGGGAGGATACCTGGCGGGCGTCGCTTTTACGGGCAAACCCGAGCATGTTCCGGACAATATCGGCCATGCGGCTGCCGGAGGAT
>JAABTB010000024.1 GCA_011390085.1 Desulfobacula sp. | reverse complement strand
GTTCCAGGGTGGTCCTAGATTACCTGAAAGATGCCGGACTGATGAAATTTTTTGAGGAACTGGGGTTTAACAATACCGGCTTCGGCTGCATGACCTGTATCGGTAACAGCGGCCCCCTGGATCCTTTTATCGAGGAATCCATCAAAACCCATCACCTGGATGTCATGTCCGTTCTTTCCGGCAACCGGAATTTTGAAGCCCGGATTCACCAGGAAGTCAAAGGCAATTTCCTGATGTCTCCCCTTCTGGTGGTGATCTATGCCATTGCCGGAAAAATGGATATTGATCTGACCACGGAACCGCTTGGGATTTCAAAGGAAGGCAAACCTGTTTTCATGAGCGATATCTGGCCGAGCGCCGGTGAAATTCATGAATATGTGGAAACCTATGTTCATGAAAAATTTTTCCGGGACCAGTATGCCCATATTTTTTCAGGTGACCGGCTCTGGCAGGATCTTGAAATCGATGAAAGCACGACCTTTAAATTTGATGAGGTTTCCACCTATATCCGGAAACCTCCTTTTTTCAAAAATTTTTCCATGAATATCCCCCGAATGATGGAAATTAAAAATGCACGAGCCCTTCTTGTCTTAGGAGATTTCGTGACCACCGATCATATTTCTCCGGCAGGGGCCATACCAGTAACCTACCCGGCCGGGACCTATCTTACCGGAAATGGGGTCAAACCCTGGGAATTTAATTCATACGGCTCCCGGCGAGGGAACCATGAAGTCATGATGAGGGGAACCTTTGCCAATATCCGGATCAAAAACCGGCTGATATCCGAAACCGGAGGATGGACCCTGAAATTCCCGGAAATGGAAAATGAATATGTGTTTGATGCCTCCCTGAAATACCAGGCTCAACATACTGATCTCCTTGTTTTTGGCGGAAAGGAATATGGGAGCGGATCTTCAAGGGACTGGGCTGCCAAGGGTCCCAGCCTTCTAGGTGTCAAAGCCGTGATTGCCGAATCCTTTGAACGGATTCACAGATCCAACCTGGTGGGGATGGGAGTTCTGCCATTGACCTTCCAGGTCCATGAATCTTTTGAATCCCTGAATCTTAAGGGTGATGAAACCTTTGAGATTCCCGGCCTGGATCAGATCAGGCCCAACGGGCTTCTGACGGTCATTGCCATGAGAAACAATATTCAAATGAATTTCAAGGTTATTGTTAAGCTGAATACGGATATTGAGGTTGACTATATCAGAAACGGCGGCATCCTCCCCTATGTGCTTCGCCAAATGATCAAAGAATAATCGAGAGGAGTTGTTAAAGCTATGGAAATCAATCATTACGAGTTTAAATACGGCGAGTTCGGAGAAACCCTTGGGGTTCAGATCAATCTTAAGGGTTATGACGTTCTTCGCTTTAACAATATCAGCAAAGGGCCTGCCTTTACCATAGAAGAAAGGCAGAAACTCAAACTCAGCGGTTTTTTGCCGCCCAGGGTAAAAACCCTTGATGATCAGATCAGGAGCTGCCTTGCCACGGTCAGGGGAAAAACAACCGACATTGATCGATATATTTATCTTCGGAATCTCTACGACCGGAATGTGGTCCTTTTCAATGCCGTTGTTGCCGGCAATGTGACTGAATTTTTACCCATCATCTATACCCCCACAGTGGGTCTTGCCTGTCAACGGTACTCTAAAAATTTCCGTGGAGCCAACGGGATTCACTTTTATCCGGGGAATATCGATTATGCCGAATTTATTCTCAGAAACTATACGGACCAGGCCATCCGGATTGCCGTGGTCACGGATAACCAGGGCATTCTCGGGATCGGGGACCAGGGCGCGGGCGGTATCCCCATCTGCCTTGGAAAACTCATGCTCTATACGCTGGGCGCCGGGATTGCCCCCTGGCATTGTTTGCCCATCTCCCTGGATGTAGGAACGGATAACGAAGAGCTGCTCAATGACCGCGACTATATCGGCTGGCGACACAGACGTCTCAAAGGCCAAGAATATGATGCCTTTATCGAAAAATTCGTAGCGGCATTTAAACGGAATTTTCCCGATGCCCTGCTCCAATGGGAAGATTTTTCAAAACAAACGGCAGTCACGGTCCGGGATAAATATGTCAAAGAAGTCATTTCCTTTAATGATGATATCCAGGGCACCGGAGCCATCGCTTTGGCCGGAATCCTTGCGGCCATGAAGGTCAAAAATGAAAAAATGTCCGACCAGGTTTACCTGATTCATGGCGCCGGCGCCGGCGGTATCGGTATTGCCGAACAGATCCTGACCGAACTCATGGAACAGGGCATGGATCAAAAAGAAGCCGTATCCAAAATATTTACCCTGGATTCAAAGGGAGTGGTCACTTCAGACAGAACCCTTGAGCCCTATAAGGTTAAATTTGCAAAAGATCCGAAAACCCTTTCCTGGCTTACCGCCCCTGAAGACAATACCCTTTTGAATGCGGTTAAAAATGAAAATGTAACCGTTCTCATCGGCACTTCAGGCCAATCCGGGTGTTTTACAAAGGAAGTGGTTGAAGCCGTGTGTGAAAACACGGAACGCCCCGTCATTTTCCCCTTAAGCAATCCAAACAAGAAAACGGAAGCCCAGCCCGAGGACATTTTTACCTGGACCGACGGAAAAGCCCTTGTGGCTTCCGGCTCACCCTTCCCGCCGGTCCGGCATAAAGGGAAAGAATATAGAATCGGCCAGGTCAACAATGTCTTTGTTTTCCCGGGTGTGGGGCTCGGCATCATCGCCTCCGGGGCCACCGAAGTCCTGCCGTCCTTCTTTTCTGCGGCCGCCCATGCTGTTGCGGAATTTGTCAGTGACGAGGATTTGATGAACGGCATTCTCTGCCCGCCCCTGGACCAGCTTAAAAATGTGTCCTTTGAGGTCGCCAAACGCGTCGGCGTAGAAGCCATAAAGGCCGGGGTTATCGAAAAAGGCTGCGCCTTCTCAAGATACAAGCACAACAATGATCCGGACCGGCTGAACCTTCTGATCGAAAAAATGCGCTGGGAACCCAAATATTTCGAACAGATTTAATTTATAAAGAAGGTCTCCATACATCTGATTTAAAAACCGGCCATGGCTGATTGAAGCCCTTTAATCGGAGGCCGGCACGGCTGAGGCTTGCAGAAAGGGGTGAGTTCGCTAGTCTCCCATCATGATGCGGATGATCTCTTTATCCGTTTCACGCATCCCGTCGCGGCCGAGCCTGCCGATGTTGGCGATGGTATTTTCAACGCCTTTTGTTACGATTCCGTCCCCGCCGTAAAACTGTTTTCCTTTTTGATACATATAAAACCCCAGGATCCCGGCTTCGACAGAAAAGGCAATTTTTGCAGCGCATGAAGGCTTGGCACCGTCACAGATGATTCCGGATACGATGGCCAGGGCATTGACAATGGTATGTGCCACTTCCTTGAACCGGCCTCCGTGGAGCCGTGCAATCCCCGCTCCCGCACCGATGCCTGAGCTGACGGCCCCGCAATAGGCCGATAACCGTCCAATACCTGTTTTCTGATGGATGGTCACCAGATTGGATACAATTAAAGCCTTGAATAGGGTTTCCTTGTCCACGCCCAGTTCTTTTGCATATTCGATCACGGGAACTGAAGCCGTGATCCCCTGGTTACCGCTTCCTGAAACGATGACCACCGGCAGCTCACATCCGCTCATTCTGGCGTCTGATCCGGCGGCAGCCAGGGCCTTGGCGCGCACCTTGATGTCATTGCCCCAGATGTCAAGCAGGACTGAGCCGATATTGGCGCCCCAATTCCCCTTAAGTCCTTCCTCTGCTATTCTTGTATTATAGTCGATCTGCCGCTGCAGCAGATCCTCGACATCGGAAAGGGTAACGGATTCGGCAAACTCAAGGATATCTTTGACATTCATCATGGAGCGGTCGGTAAGGCCGGAAGCCTTGATCTGATCACATTCCTGATTCTGATAAATGATTTCATCATTTTTTGTGATGAACACAATATGGGTATGAAAATGAGAAATCCGGACACACGCTTTTGATTCGCCGCAAAAAAGAGTGACCATCAAATCAAAGGTCAAACCGCTTTTTGATCTACGGACCTTTACGTCTTTGCCTTCAAGAAACTCTTTGATTTTGCTCCTCTCATCCTCATTCACAGACGAGATAACCTCAAGGATTTTATCCGCATCGCCTGCCACAATCCCGGCAACGGCCGAGGCCTCTATCCCTCTTAAATTTCCGGTATTGGGAACCACCACGCTTTTAACGTTTTTGATGATATTGTCACTGGCTTCAATCAGCACACGATCAGGAAGGCTGCCGAGGACCTGTCTTGCCTTTGCTGCAGCATAGGCGATGGCAATCGGTTCGGTACAGCCCATGGCCGGAATGAGTTCTTCCTGCAGGATATGCAGGTATGCATGATAACGCTTGTCGGTATAGTCCATGAGTGTTCCTTGGTAAATTTAATTTTGGATCCGGGCCATGACAGGCTGGTGCAGGCTGGTCTTGAAAAAGGTATTCAAGGGCCGGCATTTTGAAAGCAGCATGAAAAAGACTGGGGTTTCAAGGTCAGACACGTCTTCGCTCAGGGAGTCAAAATTTCCCCCACCCTTGGAAATAATAAGATCCGATTCAAGGGTCAGTTGTCTGACCGCCGGGGAACACCGCTTCAGGCTTGTTCCGGGGAAAGGTCCATCAATGCCGTTTTCCATCAGGGTCGCCACCTGATCAAGCCCGGCCTCCCTGGCGTCGCTTAGGGTGGCGTCATTCAGGGTGGGAAGGCTTCTCACAACAACGATAATGTTTATGTCATACTGCTTTTTCAGGGTCTGGATAAAGAGCCGATCAAATACAATCTCTCCGGCATTATCCGTCAGGTATAACATCTGCCGGGCCTTTGAAAGCTGCCGGCAGAATAGGTCAAAGGCCTCCCGTGACAAAGGGGTCTCCAGTTTTTCCCGGATGAATTTTTCCAGGGAGGAAAGCCCTCCCGGCATCATGACATCCATGGAATTTCCCAGGATGGCGATCTTGGCCGCCGTATACAAGGGATCTGAGGATTCTTCCACCCAGTTTGTCAGAACGGGAAGGAGGGCCAGGGCCTGGGTGTTGAGATGGATTTTCTCCTTGAGAAAAGGGTCCGGATCATGAACCGTCTTTGTGATGAGGTCCATGACGGTCTCGATAATGGCCGGGCTGGTCTGATTCCAGTCAAGACCCCGCAGCCCCGGTATTTTCATGATTTCCGTCAAAAGGTCCTTTTCCTCCCCGGCCGTGAGGGAAAGATTTTGAACGGCTTTCAGGGTCATGGTCAGGATACAGGGAATGCAGTCTGCCTGGATCTTCATTTGAATTCTCCTTTCCGGCTGAAGCATCATGAATAATATCTGATCCCGGTTTCAATCAGAGCCAGGACCTGGGCCTTTTGCCCGGGAAAAGGATATCCTTCATAGCTCTGGCTCAAGAGAAGCCTGCCGTCCGGGCCCGTCCAGTAATTTCCCGCATGGTCGAAACAGATTCGGGAGGTGACTTCCAGGGCCTCCAGGGTCTGGTGAATTTCCTGGAGCTGTTCCCCGGGCGTCATGGGGTCAAGGTCGTTTGGGCCGGCATTTTCATAAAAAATGGTTCCCGGTCTGGGGGTAAAGGGCCGGGACCGGATATAATGGGGATTGATGAGGTTCAATACCCTGGCCGTGTTCAGGGCATGATCCTTTGACCGCGCCTTGCCGCCCAGGCCCGGCATCCAGTACTCCGATACCTGGAATCCTGCCTCCATGGCCTTTTTGCCTCCCTTTACATGGTCTTCCGGGGTGGAGCCTTTTTTGATGAGTTTCAGCAGGTCCGGGTCTCCGGTTTCAAGGCCGATGTGTATCCGGTCAAGACCGGTTTCATGGATGCGGACCAGGTCCGTTGGCGGTTTCCGGGCCAGGGTCCGGGAACGGCCATAGGAGGTGATCCGCTCGATGGAAGGAAAGATGGTCTTTAGATGAATCAGGACCTTTGTAAGATCTTCGGCCTTCATGATGAGGCTGTCGGCATCCTGAAGAAAAGCGGTTTTTCCCCCTGCCGCAAGAAAGCTGATGAGCATGCCCACGCCGGGATGAAAATTCAGGTCCGGGGTTTTTCTGAAAAATTCAGACACGACGGCCGAGGTCAGGGTCCCGTTCCGGCCGGACCGGAGGGCGATTTCCTTTAACCCGGAAGCAATGCGGCCCATGGCATCGATATCGGAAATGATCTCGGAAGGGGGGCGGAGTTCAAATTTTTCCCCCTTATACATGGCGCAGAAGGTGCAATGGTTCCAGGGGCAGTTCCGGGTCAGCCTGACCAGAAGGGAGGAGCTGCCGCCTTCGCTGGGCGGGCGGTATTCCCCGGTTTCAAAATGATAAGGATCGGTTTTATTCTGTTTTTTCATAGACAGACAGAAGAAAGAGGGTTGCAAAGGGCTGAAGAACGAGAAAACCGATAAAGGATGATCCGCCGATGGTCATCAGGGCAAAAAAGAGGATAAAAACAATGATATGGTCCGTGATCTGGGAGCCCGTAACCATGGCCGTGCTTTTTTTGACCGCCTCGATAACCCCGTATTTCTTATCCACCATGAGGGGGATCATATAAAGGCAGGTATACCCGACGGCCAGGGTGAAAATAATGCCGGGGACCACCAGGATGGTAAACCCGATAATGCTGACGATAAAAATCACCAGGGTGAACCCGAAGAGGGGCAGAAACAGGCCTATCTGGGAAAAAACATCCTGAACCTTGGGCTCCCGGTTGAATCTCATCAACTGGAGAAGGGAATGGGTATAGCCGGCAAAGGCTACGGGCGCCAGGATGCCGATGGAAACAATACTGACCGCAGCCGTTACAAGGGTGATGAGAATCAGGGATAAGGCATTGGCGATGCAGAGTCTCCAGGCAGTTTCAACATGGTATTTGATGTCCATTCTTTTTTTCCTTTGGGTTCAGGGATTAAACATTTTAGGATACTAACCGGAAAAAAAACGCTTCGTCAATAAAAAGGATAAAATTATCTTGACAGAAAAGAGATGAAGCGACCATATTAAACTTTGCAAAAAATGAAATACATCAACAGATATGGAGGAGAATGATGGAAATAAAACTCACCCGGGCCGCAACGAACAGAACCAGGCCGGAAGATTCAGCCTTGGGATTCGGCCAGGTGTTTACGGATCATATGTTTGTCATGGATTATTCAAAGGATGCCGGCTGGCATGATGCACGGATTGTCCCCTATGCTGATTTCAGTATTGCACCTTCAGCCATGGTCCTGCATTACGGCCAGGCTATTTTTGAGGGGCTCAAGGCCTATAAGACCCCGGACAAAAAAATCTGCCTGTTCCGTCCCAGGGATAATTTTGAAAGAATGAACCGGTCCGCCAAGGGGCTGTGCATCCCCGAAATCGATGTCGACTTTGTCATGAAGGCCTTGAAACAATTGATCCTGCTGGAAGAAAAATGGATACCCGAGACCCTGGGCACCTCCCTTTATATCCGGCCCACCATCATTGCCACGGATCCCTTCCTGGGGGTTCGGGCTTCCAATACCTATAAATTTTTCATTATCCTGTCTTCCGTGGGGGCCTATTATGCCGAAGGCCTGAACCCGGTAAAGATATGGGTTGAAAAACATTATGTCAGGGCCGTTCGGGGCGGGGTAGGGGAATTCAAGACCGCGGGCAATTATGCGGCCAGCCTCATTGCCTCGGAAAAAGCCAAAAAGGAAGGCTATGCCCAGGTTCTCTGGCTGGATGCCATTGAGCGGAAATATATCGAAGAAGTCGGGGCCATGAATATTTTCTTTCTCATGAAAGATGAACTGGTCACCCCCAACCTGAGCGGGAGCATTTTGCCCGGCATTACCCGGTATTCGGTCATCACCCTGGCCAAAAAATGGGGCATGGCCATGAATGAGAGAAAAATCAGCATTGACGAAGTTTTCGAAGCCCATGCATCGGGACGGCTCCTGGAAGTCTTTGGTTCCGGAACTGCAGCCGTCATTTCTCCGGTGGGCGAAATCCGGTACGGGGAAAAGAAGATTTCCATCGGCGACGGCACGCCGGGCAAAACCGCCATGAAATTTTATGATGCATTGACGGCCATTCAATACGGCAAGGCCGAAGATACGGAGAACTGGATTCAGGTCATCGGCTGATCTTTTTACATAAAAGAGACAGACCGGTTTTCTATTTCCCTGTTTATGAACGAGCGCTCAATCATTTGCAGAGCGCTTAAACCCACCATTTGGAGAGAGTATGGCTGTAAAAAAAGGCATCACGCCTATCGGCAAAAGGATTAAAAAGGCCCGGCTCGATAAGAAGATGAGCCTGGATACCCTGGCCAATGAAACCGGGCTGTCAAAGGAAACGCTCACAAATATCGAGGCAGGGGAAAAACGGCCCTCCGTGGGAAATCTGCTTCAGATTTCAAGAGCTCTTCATATTGATTCCGGCTTTCTTTTGAAGGAGCAGGATGGTGCTCTGGAAGAAAGATCCAAAGCCTATACCAAGCGGACCGATCACTATGCCTATACCTCCCTGACCCCCAATGCCGAGAACAAACACCTGAAAGCCTTCAGGATCGTGGTGGAAGCCCGGAAAAGCCATGACGGCGTAGGGTTTCAGCACGAAGGCGAGGAATTTGTCTATGTGCTGAAAGGCGCCGTGGAATACCAGGTGGGGGACCATGTCAATACTTTGAAAAAAGGGGACAGCCTCCATTTTAATTCAACGATCAAGCATGATTTGAGAAACACGGGAAAAACCGATGCAGAGCTTATCGTCGTGGTGTATGCCCCTTAGGGGGCAAAAAAGGGGGGAAGGTCATGTTATTCAAGCTTACCGATGAACAATTGATGATCCAGAATATGGTCAGGGAATTTTCCCGGAAAGTGGTAGGGGCAACTGCGGCAGAAAGGGATAAAACCAAGGAATTTCCGGCTGAGAATTTCCGGCAGATGGGGGAACTCGGGCTCATGGGGATGATGATCCCGGAAAAATATGGCGGTGAGGCCGCGGACACGGTGTCCTATGTCCTGGCCCTGTCTGAAATCGCTTATTCCTGCGCCTCCACCTCCGTGGTCATGTCGGTCCAGAACTCCATTGTCTGCGAAAGCCTTCTGAAATTCGGAACCGAAGAGCAGAAACAAAAATTTCTGGTCCCCCTTGCATCCGGTGAGATGATCGGCGCCTTCGGCCTTACCGAACCCGAAGCCGGGTCCGACCCGGTGAGCCAGCAGACAACGGCGGTCAGGGATAAGGACGGCTGGGTCCTGAACGGAACCAAACGGTTCATTACCTCGGGCAAATATTCCAAGGTGGTGCTGATCACGGCCAAAACCGATGAGAGCAAAGGCCACCGGGGTATCAGTTGCTTTATCATTCCCAAGGGCACTCCCGGCCTCACCGTGGGTCACATGGAAGATAAAATGGGCCTTCGGGCCTCGGATACCACGGATCTGATCCTGGAAAACTGCCGGGTGCCGGAGGATCAGATGCTGGGCAAGGAAGGGGATGGGTTTAAAATAGCCATGTCCGGGCTGGACAGCGGCCGGATCGGTATTGCGGCCCAATCCTACGGGGTGGCCATGGCCGCCTTTGATGCTGCCGTCCGGTATGCCAAGGGCAGGAAACAGTTTGGGGTGCCCATCGTCAAACACCAGGCCATCCGGTTCCAGATTGCAGATATGGCCACCCAGATCGAGGCGGCCCGGCAATTGATCCTGTCCGCAGCCTCCATGAAGGACAGGAGCGAGGTTTATACCAAGGAAGCCTCCATTGCCAAGCTCTTTGCTTCGGAAATGGTGAACGAGATCACGGCCAGGGCCATCCAGATCCACGGCGGATACGGGTTTACAAAAGACTATGATGTGGAGCGGTTTTACCGGGACGCCCGGGTATTCACCATTTATGAAGGGACCAGCGAGATCCAGAGAATCGTCATCTCCAACCAGGTTCTCAAAGACAAGAGAAAACCCTGATCAGATCGTTTTTCTTGACCGGTTTTGAAATATAATCATCCATCCCGGCTTCGATGAACCGTTCCCTGTCACCCATCATGGCGTTGGCGGTCAAGGCGATGATGGGGGTGTGGATGGAGAGTTTTTGTTCCAGGGCCCGGATCTTTTTTGTGGCTTCTTCCCCGCCCATGACCGGCATCTGGATGTCCATGAGAATGACGTCAATGATATCATGGTGTTTTTCAAATATTTCCACGGCTTCCAGGCCGTTATTGACCTCCAGGATATCATGTCCCAGTTTCTCCAGCATTTTAATGGCCACTTTCCGGTTCACAATATTGTCTTCCACCAGCAGGACCCTCTGTTTTTCCGTTTTCACCACCCGGGTTTCCTTTGCGTCCCGGATGCTGAAACTGGTGACAAATGGTTTTTCCGACCCCGGCACCCCTGTTTCAGACAGGCTGATCACTGTTCTTAAGCAGTCAAAAAGCTGTCCTTTTTTGATGGGTTTGGTCAGAAACCCCTGGAAACCGATATGTTTCAATCGTTCGGAATCCCCCCGTCGGCCGATGGAAGACAGCATGATGAGAATCGTGTCCTGGATAGCCTCATCCTGAAGAATGGCCCGCCCCAGCTCCTCCCCGCTCATCCCGGGCATTTGCATATCAATCAGTGCAATTTGATAGGGCCGGCTGCCGGCTGCCTGTCTCAGCATTTTCAGGGCCTCCCGGCCATCATAGGCGCTACCGGAAGGGCAACCCATGGACTTTAAATAAGCTGTAAACACCTCATGGTTCATCCGGGTGTCATCCACCACCATCACCCGGGTATCTTTAATATCCTCAGCCGGGAGAAAGACTTCAAGCGGTTTTTTCCCTTTATCGAACAGGGCTGAAAAAAAGAAAGTTGATCCTTCACCCAGCTTGCTCCGGACCCCGATGTCTCCATCCATGAGTTCCACCAGTTGTTTTGAGATGGCCAGGCCCAGGCCGGTTCCACCGTATTGGCGGGTGGTGGATGCATCCACCTGGGAAAAGGAAGTAAAAAGAAGCCCCAGTTTATCTTCCTGGATACCGATGCCCGTATCCTTGACTTCGAACAGGAGTTCAACCTTGGTATCGGATTCCAGGCGCCGGGACACCCGGATAAAGACCGACCCCTTTTCAACAAATTTGACGGCATTCCCGGCAAGGTTGATCAGGATCTGGCGGAGTCGTCCCGGATCACCGACCAGGTTCAAGGGCACATCATCATGAATCAGGCAGGCAAATTCAATTCTTTTCTCATTGGCCTTGATGCCCATGATATCACTGATGGAATCCATGGTGACGCCGAGATTGAACTCAATTTTTTCAATTTCCAGCATACCGGCTTCGATTTTCGAGAAATCAAGGATATCATTGACCAGAATCAAAAGAGAATCCGCGCTCTGCTGGGCCGAAAGGGCATAATCTTTTTGTTCGGGCAGAAGCGGCGTCTCGGCCAGCAGATCCAGCATGCCGATGACCCCGTTCATGGGTGTTCTGATCTCATGGGACATATTGGCCAGAAATTCCGATTTTGTCCGGGTGGCCTTTTCCGCAGTCTCTTTGGCTTTTTCAATCTCCCTGTAGGTGTCAAAAAAATCCTTTTCAAGCCTGTGGTAATTGAGCTGGATCAGGCCGATCACCAGGGTGATCAATAAAATCATGAAAGCCAGGGCCGTAAAGGGTTCAAGGATGAGAACCCGGGGATATTCGGTATCCGTGAACCGGATGACAAGGTTGTACGCGGCTCTTAACCCTAAAAACAGGACAAGGGCTATGAGGGTTCCGGCCAGCAAGGGACTGGCCTTCCCGAGAAGGGGTCTGATATCTTTGGACAGGATCCTGAGGACCTGCAGGAAATAAAGGATGATCAAAAGCGAAATAAGGATGATCCGGATCAGGAGACTGGGAATGATATAGGTAAAAAAGGAGACACAGAAGGTATAGATGATGAGGGCGGACAAATGGACATAGAGATTGATTTTTCTTTGGACAAAGGCGGCAAACCCGGAAAAAAAAACAATGCCTGCACCGGAAATGAGCACATTGCCCAGAACGATGGAGATAAAATCCGAAAGAAATTCCCTGAGTCCGATAAAAACAATGCCCGCACTGAACAGGAAAAAACTCAGGGTCCAGTTCAAAAACCCGGGATAGGTTTTGCGTTCGTTCAGAAAATAGACCATGCACAGGGTCAGCGTAACAGCGACAACGACAAGGCAAAGAATCAGGGAACGCAAATCCGTGACCATGGCAGGCTTATTTCACCTCAATGATCAATAGCCGTCCTTGAAAATGGCGGCTGCCGATGCCACATCTTCGGGGCAGAAGACGAAAAGGCATCTGCCGTCGGAGTCGGAAACAGATCCGTATACATAATTGATATTGATCTGTTCCTCTCCGAATTTTTTTGTGATTTTGGCAAATTCCCCTGGTTTATTGGTCACATCAATGGTGACCACTTCATTGGAATCAAAGAGATAGTCATTGGCCTTTAAGAGATCCATGGCCGTTTGGGCCTTGTCCACCACAAGGCGGATGAGGGCGAAGTCGGCAGAGTCCCGTCGCATGGAACTGTAACTGGCTGAAGAAGCCAGACGTTTCAGGGATTTTCCCCTTGCTTCAAAAAGATTCCGGACATAGGCCGAGGCATCCTGGATGGTAATGGCATCAATATTAATGCCGTTACTCCCCATGAGTTCGGTTAATCTGCCCAGTTCTCCCGGAACGTTTTTCAGGAAAAGAGAAATTTCAATTCTGATCATACGGTCCCTCCCTTTCGGCCTCACCGGCCCCGGCTAATTCTTGTCGGCAATATCCACACCCTCGTCAAAGGCCTTCATGTTCAGCGGAATGATTTTGGGTTTGGCTGAAAATTCATCCATGACACAGTGTCTCAGGATGTCCATATCCACTATTTTGGCCTTGGCGGCAAAGGCGGAGAGGGCGATGATATTGGCGCATTTGACGCTGCCGACCTTGATGGCGCTGTCATTGGCCGGAACAATAAGCTCAACAATATCCGTTCTGTTGCTCCGTGTGGGGATGAGGGAGCTGTTGATCAGGATCACCCCGCCCGGTTTCACGTCATTGGCAAATTTTTCCAGGGACGGGCGGTTCATGGCCACCAGGTGGGACGGGTTTTTGATAATGGGGGAGCCGATGCGCTTGTCGCCGATGACAACCGTGCAATAGGCGGTCCCGCCCCTCATTTCAGGTCCGTAGGAAGGGACCCAGGCCACAAAAAAGCCCTGTTTCATGGCAGCATAGGCGAGTAGCTTTGCGCTGAGCAAAATTCCCTGGCCGCCGAATCCTGCAAATTTTATTTCTGTCTGCATTGGTATCTCCAATCCTATTCAGGAATTTTGTAATCTCCCAGTTCATAATAGGGCAGAAGGGTATCTTCAGCCCATTTCAAGGCATCCAGCGGAGTGAGGCCCCAGTTGGTGGGGCAGGTGGAGATGACCTCCACAAAGCTGAAGCATTTTCCCGCCACCTGGTATTCAAAGGCTTTTTTAATGGCCTTTTTGGCCTTATTGATCTGTTTGGGATTCAGCACCGCCTGCCGGGTGATATAGCCCGGTGTGACCAGTTCCTTTAACAGATTGGCCATGCGGATGGGCATACCGGTCTCTGCCGTATTCCGGCCCGTGGGCGCCGTGGTGGCCCGCTGACCCGGCATGGTGGTGGGGGCCATCTGACCTCCGGTCATGCCGTAGATGGCGTTGTTGATAAAGATGGTGGTGAATTTTTCACCCCGGTTGGCCGC
>JAABTB010000023.1 GCA_011390085.1 Desulfobacula sp. | reverse complement strand
GAATGCACCACTCCCTGCCGGCGGGCGTGTCCCACAGGGATTGATATCAAGGAATATATCAGGCTCATCCGTGAGGGAGATTATGAAGGTTCCATTCAGGTGATCAAAGAACGGAACCCTTTCCCAACCGTTATTTCCAGGATCTGTCCTGCCCCATGCGAATCAAACTGCCGGAGGCTTTTACAGGATGAATCCGTTTCCATTAACGGGTTAAAAAGATTTGTCTGTGATTATGAAATGAATCTTGATCGCCGGGTACTGCCCTATAAGGCCCCGGCCACAGGAAAAAAGGTCGCTGTCATTGGCGGGGGAGTTGAAGGGCTGTCCGCAGCGTTTTTCAGTGCAAGACTGGGCCACGAACCCACTGTTTTTGAAGCGACGGATGTTCCGGGAGGGATTCTTCGCAAGGCCATCAAGAGGGAAAGACTGCCCATGGAAATCCTGGATTTTGATATTGAAGGCATCCGGCAGATGGGGATTGATATCCGGACAAAGGCCAAGGCAGGAAGGGAATTTACCATTGACGGACTTTTAAGAGAGGGCTTTCATGCTGTTTTTACAGCCACAGGCGGATGGGATTCCAGGCTGCTTCGGGGAGATATGACCGAAGCAGAGAATGTTTTTCCCGGGGCCTACCTTTTGATTGACCTGTTAAGAAGCGGAACCGATGATGCAATCCGCATTCCATCCGGGACAAATGCCGTCATCGTGGGTGGAGAAAGTATCGCTGCCGAGGCTGCTGAAATTTTAAAGAAAAACGGTGCCAAAGACGTTGTCGTGATTTCAAGAAAGCCTGTTTCGTCCTTCGGCTCGGAGGTTTCAGAACGGCTTTCAAAAGCCGGAGCAGAATTCATCTTTGGTGCCGGTGTCACAAAGGTGAGGGGAGAAGACAACCGGTTAACCGGCATTGAATATACGGAATTTGACACGGGTGTGAAGCACGAAATGGATGCGGATCTTTTGATTATCGGTTCCGGAAGATGTCCTGAACTCGTGTTTATACCTGAAATCAAGGATGAACCCGACAGGGGAAATTCTTCGGATCAAGCGCCCTTGCGCTGGGAAGGTCACGAACTTCAGAAAAAACCGGATGGGAATCGCGAAGCCGGCCTTTTATCGAACCAGGATGTCGTCAGTGAATATGCTTCGGTTGTTGCCGCCATCAACGGTGGCAGAAAAGCAGCAGCAGCTCTTCATTGCCTCATGACCGGCACCGGGTTCCAGGATCCGTCTCTTATGATTACGGAAACTTCCAATCTCCAGGATGTTGCTTTTTTGAACAATGTGAATCCCATACCCAGGACCCTCCTGAAATTGACAGATCAACGCCATGGATCTCCCGAAGCATTTTCAACGGGTTTTTCACTGGAAGAGGCTAAAAAAGAAGCAGACAGGTGTTTAAGATGCGGTCTTGTCTGTTATGAAAAAACAAAATTGGAAGGGAAGGGTTTAACATAAAAAAAATATCAATGCCGTCATATTAATCCTGTTGGGATAATCCATGAGACCAGAACAGATACTGATTGTTGATGATGAAAAAAGGATAGTGGAGAATATTTCTCTTTGTTTGCAAAAAGAAGGATATCAGGCTGTAGGAGCATATAACGGTGATGAGGCCATAAGATATTTCGAGCAGAACAGATTTGACCTGGTTCTGCTGGATATCAGCATGCCCGGAAGGAACGGGTATGAGGTCATGGAGCATATTTACGGCCTTGATGACGAGGTCTTGATCATTATCATTACCGGCAATGCATCTATTGAATCTGCTGTCCGGGCCTTGAAGATCGGGGCATGGGATTATCTTAAAAAACCCTTTGAATATGCCGACCTCATCAAAACCGTTAAAAATGCCCTTTCCCAGAAAAAATTAATCGCCGCCAAAAAGGCTGTATCGGCAAGACTGGAAGCCTCGGAAAGACAATTCGAATATATGGTGAACAATTCTCCGGATCTGATTTTCATCCTGGATCAGAAAGGGTGTTTCACCTTTGTCAACCATCAGTTTGAAAAGGTTTTGGGATTCGTAAACCAGGACCTGATCGGGAAACGGTTTGAAACCGTTGTCCATAAAGACGATCTGTCAAAGGCCGGGGCCCTGATCAATTTTGATACACCCGGCTATCATGACGGCAAAGAATCTCATTTCAGGTTTTTGAAAATGGGAACAATGAAATCTAAACAGGATTTCTTTGATTCTTGTGCCTATATGGAGCTTAAGACCTCACCCCTGCATCTGCCGGCCAGCGATGAAAAAGAAGAATTCAAGGGCTTATATGCCGTGGCCAGGGATGTGACGGACCGGGTCAATCTTGAAAATCAGTTGCACCAGGCTCAGAAAATGGAAGCCATCGGAACCCTTGCCGGGGGGATTGCCCATGATTTTAACAATGTCCTCATGGGAATCCAGGGGTATGCCTCTCTTGTAAAGAGCGGATTTCAAAAGGAAAGCGAGGAATATAAGCGGTTGGCCAGCATTGATGAATATGTTTTCAGCGGTGCTGAGATGGCCCGCCAGTTGCTCGGATTTGCTCAGAAAAGCACCCAGGAAACCTCCCTGATCAATCTGAATTATCTGTTGAAAATGTCTGCCAAGATGTTTGGCCGCACGAAAAAAGACATATTGATTGAACAATACCTTGAAAAGGATCTCTGGGGAACCATTGTTGATGAAGGCCAGATCAAACAGGTCCTCATGAATCTTTTTGTTAATGCCTGGCAGGCCATGCCCAATGGCGGAAAGATCATTATCCGCTCTGAGAATGTCATGGTGGATGATGCCACGGTTGGTGAACTGGGGCTCGTACCGGGGTCCTATGTCAAGGTAACGGTTGCGGACACCGGTATTGGAATGGAGGAAGAGATCATGTCCAGGATTTTCGACCCCTTTTTCACAACCAAGGAAAGAGGTCAGGGAACCGGACTGGGGCTTGCCACCACCTATGGTATCCTTAAAAGCCATAAGGGTATGGTAAGGGTTGAGAGTGAGCCTGGAAAAGGGAGTGCCTTTATGTTCTTCCTGCCGGCCAAAAAGGCCAAGGCGGAAAGGCTGAAGAAGGATGAAGAAAAACCTGCGATAATCAATGGAAAAGGTACCATTCTTCTGGTGGATGATGAACAAGGGGTGGTTGAAGTCTGTTCAGAAATGGTAGAAACCCTTGGATATCATGTAAAGGCCTTTTCAAGCGGGAAAGAGGCCATTGACGCAATAACCTCGGGAAAGGACCGGATCGATCTTGTCATTCTGGATCTGGTCATGCCCTCCATGAGTGGCCAACAGGTCTTTGAAAAGATCAGGGCCATTGACCCGGATATTAAAATAATAGTGTCTTCGGGTTACAGCCGGGAAGAGGAAATCGAAAAAATGATGCAAAAGGGTTGCGACGGGTATATTCTCAAACCCTTTGACATGGCAACCCTTTCCAAAAAATTGGATGGAGTCATGAAAACCCGGGAGAGGGTATAGCGAACCAGATCGTGCTTTGAAATAGGACAGGGCCCGGGAGGTTTTCCCGGGCCCTGTTGTATGTTTTATGGCTTTTATAGACTTTTATGCAAAGGCTTTTTCAAGCGGCGGAATGATCTCTTTTTTCCGGCTCATGACGCCTTTCAGCCAAGCTTTCCCATTTGCAGGAGCCACGCCGAAGGCTTTTTGAACCACGGATTCGTCATCTGAAGCAATCAACAGCTCGGTGCCTTCCTTCATGATATCGGTCAGCATGAGGAAAACGCTGTGGTGACCTTTTTCTTTTTTAAGGGCCTGGATGTCTTTTGCAAGATCAGCCTTAATCCCGTCAACAATGGAAAGATCAACCAGTTCGAGCTGTCCGATGCCCACACCTTTTCCGCCCATTTTGAAATCCTTGTAATCGCGGAAAACAAGTTCACGGATGGGTGTGCCTTCGACAGCAGATTTAACCTTGAACATCTGGATGCCGAGACCCGGAAGGTCTTTCTCACCACAGATTTCAGCCAGGTAGGCGCAGATTTCTTTATCTTTATCAGTGCAGGTGGCGGATTTGAAAATAACGGTATCGGAAAGGATGGCGCACAACATTATCCCTGCGATATCTTTGGGGATGGCAACATTAAAGTATTTGTACATGGATGCAATCACGGTGCAGGTGCAGCCCACGGGCCAGATCCAGCATTCAAGGGGCTGGGAAGTGGTTACATCGCCCAGTTTGTGGTGATCCACAATACCGAGAATATTGGCCTGGCCAAGATCGTCAGGGCTTTGGGCAAGATCGGAATGATCCACCAGATATACACTTTGTCCGGCATAGGACGTGACCACCTTGGGCGCGGCAACGCCGTATTTTTTGAGTACAAAATTGGATTCCGGGTTCAGCTCGCCCTGAACTGCCGCAGCGATATCTTCACCCAGTTTTTTCTTAAGATCTGCCAATGCAATAGCTCCACAAACGGAATCGGTATCCGGATTTTTGTGGCCAAATACTAAAGCTGTCATAAAACCTCCTGATTAATTGGTCTTGTTTTTATAATGTGATGACCCTCATCGATCATCTAAAGTTTCCTTATGTCCATACAAAAACCGCAATATCTTATAAAATTAATTGGTAAGATAAACAAGGGAAAATTTAAAAATTTGCTTGTCCCTTCTATTTTCTTTAAATATCCTGTACTCCGCAGCAGCGGTTTTTACATACAGGTTTTGCAAATCCGGCAGTCCGCCATTGGACAGGAGGCGGAAACCTGTCCGGTTGACGCTTTTTTAAATTCCTTAACAAGGAATTCTTTTTTGATCCGGTTATCGAGGAAATCCCAGGGCAGGGAAGAATCCAGAGGCTTTTTCTGGTAGACAACGGCATCACAATAGGCCTTATTTTCCTTCATGGCGGCGGACCATCCTTTTATCGCTGCATATTCCAGAATATTCGCAGCTTTTTGATCTCCCAGGGAGAGAAGGGCATGGATTTTGGCCTTGCGCAGGGATTCGACATTGACCTTCACATTGGCTGTTTTTTTCAGGCCTTCATGAATGATGTCCACCCGCTGTTTTAAAACCCTGGTTTTTTCCATGGGGGCCCATTGGAAAGGGGTAAAGGGTTTTGGGATAAAGGGGTTAATGCTCAGGGTAATGGTTCCGATTTTATGTTTCTTTTTTGAAGCGGTCAGAAATTCTGATTTGATTTTTTGGGTCAAGTCGACAATGGCGTGGATATCGGCCTCCTCTTCAAAGGGAAGACCGATCATGAAATAGAGCTTGAGATTGATGATTCCGGCATCCACCAGTTTTTTGGCGGCGTCCAGAATATCCGTTTCCGTTATTTTTTTGTTAATGACGGCCCTCATCCTCTCAGATCCTGCTTCAGGAGCAATGGTGGCGGTTTTGACCCCGCTTGCGGCAAGGGCGCCTACCAGTTCGTCCGACAGTTTATCCGCCCGGAGCGAGGAAAAGGACAGTTTAAAACAGCGGCTGGTGCCGTGAGCGCATATTGCTGCAATATCAGGGTGATCGGCAATGGCTGAACTCACCAATCCGATTTTATCTGTTTTGCCTGAGGCCGTGTCCATAAGGTCCATAATCGTTTGCGCCGGATAGATCCGCGGGGGGCGGTAGACGAATCCTGAACTGCAAAAACGGCAGCCATGGGGGCATCCCTTCAGAATTTCAATGAGGAAGGCATCTTTGAAAGCGGTTTTGGTGGTCAGGATGGAGGTGAAGGTTGAAATTTCATCAAGGCTTTTCAGATATTGTACCTGGATGCGGAAGGGGTCTATGGTTGTATGAAGTGCTGGAACATAGGCTCCGGGTACGGTTTGTTCCAGGGTCTGTAAAATTTCAGCCCGTGGGCTGCTTTTCTCATAGGCCTGGAAAAAAGGGGCGATCAGGCATTCGGCCTCCCCGAGAAGAAATGCATCCATAAACGGGGCAATGGGCTCAGGATTTAAAAAACAGGCGACTCCCCCTGCGACCACCAGGGGGTGGAGGTGGTTTCGATCAGGTGACCGCAAGGGGATGCCTGCTTCTCCTAAAAGTTGAACAAGGTGGATAAAATCGTTTTCAAAGGATATTGAAAAAAAAACAATATCAAATTGATCAAAGCGAAGGCCTGTTTCAAGGCTTCTAACCTTCCGGGAGGGTTTAACCCCCGGGTCCGGCAGAA
>JAABTB010000022.1 GCA_011390085.1 Desulfobacula sp. | reverse complement strand
CCTTTCACAGGACACATGGTCCATTTGGTTTAAAAGCCGGTAAACGGTTTGAAACCCCAGGGAAGACATGCCTGCCGAATAGGTATTGGGATATACCAGGGCGGTTTTTATCAGCCCCTTGGTTTGTTTCCGGATGGCCCCTTGTTCAACTGTTCCTTCTCTGTTGTGACCATCCTCCCAGGCAGGTTTATGCCTTTTTTTCATCGATCAATCGGCTTTACGTCTCAAAAATGTCGGAACCTCCAGATCATCATTGTCGTACTGCACGGTATTGTAATTGTTCATCATATCATCATCTCCGACAGCTTTTTTATGCTTGATGATGACCGGGTTGTCAAATTCATTCCAGTTGGCCAGCTCCTCCGGTGTCGGAACCCGCAGATGACCCCTGGCAACAGACTCTGACGCTGATCGTGGCTGGGACAGGGTCGGCTGTGACCCCTGCCATGCGGGTCCCTGGGAGAACTGTCCCCCCCGGGCCGAGGCGGCTGAAGCCTGTTGATGATAAATGGGCTGGCCCACGGGATCAAAATGATGGATATTGTTGGGCTCGGCCTTGGGCTCATCGGAGCCGATGCCGGTGGCAATGACCGTAATCCGGATCTCATCTCCCAGTTCTTCATCAAAGGTCTGGCCCCAGATGATTTCTGCATCATCCCCGACTTCCCTGTGAATCCGGTCCGAAGCTTCCGTCATTTCATCCAGGGTCAGGTCGGAGCTGGAGGTGATATTCATTAATACGGCTTTTGCGCCTGAAATGGAGATATCTTCCAGGAGAGGATGGGAAATGGCTCTTTCCGCCGCTTCAACGGCCCGGTTTTCTCCGGAGGCGATTCCAATCCCCATGAGGGCCTTACCTGATTTCTGCATGGTGGTTTTGACATCTGCAAAATCAAGATTGACATGGCCCGGCATCATGATCAGATCGGTGATGCCTTTGACGGAATGATGAAGGATTTCATCGGCCTTGATGAACATGTCCACCATTCTTGCACCTTTGGGAGCGATCCCCCGGAGCCGGTCATTGGGAATGATAATAACGGTGTCGGTAATACCGTGAAGTTTTTCAAGGCCTTCAAGGGCCTGTTTCTCCCGTTTTTTGCCTTCAAAGGAAAAGGGTTTGGACGCCACTGCCACGGTCAGGATGCCGAGATCCTTGCAGATTTCTGCGATGACCGGAGCGGCTCCCGTGCCTGTTCCCCCGCCAAAACCGGCGGTGATAAACACCATATGGCTGTCCTTCAAGGCTTCCCGAATCTCGTCGGCACTCTCGAGGGCTGCATCCCGGCCTTTCTGGGGGTCTGCACCGGCCCCAAGGCCTTCGGTCAATTCTTTTCCGATCTGGATTTTGACTTCAGCCATGGATGCTTCCAGGGCTTGCCGGTCGGTATTGGCAACGATGAATTTAACCCCCCGAAGCTTTGCATTGATCATGTTGTTGACGGCATTACCGCCGGCTCCACCGACACCGATAACCTTGATTTTCGCCGAACTTTCGTTTTCTACATAAGCAAACGCCATATCCACCTCCATAAAAAATTAAATAATATCTTTAAACCACTGTTTCATTCTGTTTAATATTTTAGAAACGCCCTGGCTTTCCACATCCTTGATATTCAGCTTACAGGTCGCATGGGAACCGAACATCACCAGTCCGACCCCTGTGGCAAAGGCAGGGTTTTTAACAATGTCCTTCAAACCGCCTATTCTATTAGGATGTCCGACTCTGACCGGAACATTGAAAACCGATTCCGCAATTTCCGCAATGCCGTCCAGCACCACGCTTCCTCCGGTCAGGACAAAGCCTGCCGGGTATGAATTTTCAAGGCCGTTGGAAAACACTTCTTTTTTCAGCAGGGTAAAAATTTCTTCTACCCGGGGTTCCAAAATTTCCGCCAGTATGCCCTTGGAAAGCTTTTTCGGAGCTCTCCCGCCCACGGCCGGGACTTCGATGACGGCTCCGTTTTTCACGTTTGAAGCCACACAGGTGCCGTGCGCGATTTTGATTTTTTCAGCTTCCGGCAGCGGGGTCCGAAGACCGATGGAAATATCATTGGTCAGGTTCTGTCCGCCCAGGGTCAGTTCATAGATGAATTTAAGATTGTTGTCCTTGAAAAGCGCGAGATCCGTTGTGCCGCCCCCCATATCTGCAATGATGCATCCCAGTTCCTTTTCCTCGTCCGTGAGAACGGCTTCGCCCGATGCCAGGGATTCCAGCGCAATGTCGCATACTTCAAGCCCGGCTTTGTTGCAGCATTTCACAATATTCCGGGCCGAGGACACGGCCCCGGTCACAATGTGAATCTTGGCTTCAAGCCGGATAGCCGTCATGCCCACGGGATTCTGGATGGATTTCATATCATCCACAATGAATTCCTGGGGAATGACATGGAGGATTTCCCTGTCCGTGGGGATGGCCACGGCTTTTGCCGCATCCACCACTCGTTCCACATCCTGTTCCGATATTTCCCGGCCTTTGATGGCAATAATCCCGTGGGAATTAAAGCCCTGGATGTGGTTTCCGGCAATGCCCACATAGACCGATGAAATATCACATCCTGCCATGAGTTCCGCTTCTTCCACCGCTTTTTTAATGGAATCAACGGTGGATTCAATGTTCACAACAGATCCTTTCCGAAGCCCGGTAGAGGGATGGGAGCCGACACCAATAATGCTGATCTGATCGTCCAGCATTTCACCGACAACCGCACATATTTTTGTGGTCCCGATATCCAGGCCGACAATTATTTTTTCACTTCCCGGCAAATTAAGCCCCCTTTTTTAAATTGTTGTGCAGCGCATCATTGAGTTTTGTCTTGATAAATACTTTTTCAATATTGAAAATGTCCATGGCGCAGATTGTTTTTTCAGGCAGGTGTTTATCAATATACGCTTTGATTTTTTTTGCTTTTTTCAGTTTTGCATTAAAATTATCAAATCCCAGCTTGATGGGAATGATTTCCGGAGACTCATGTTTTGTCTCCAGGGTGATCCCTGTCAGTTCATTGCCTTGTATCCGTTCAACAGGAACGGCTTCTGCCGTTTTTAAAAAATCCATCACTGAATCAAAGAGCATGCCGGAAAAACCGTATTGATCCCGAATACGGGTCACATCAAGCCCGGTGACGATGGGCAGGTTTTCGGCTCGATCCGTTAAAGGATCATATTCCTTAAAGGGCAGGCCCTGGATATTGATCAGGATGTCCGCAGCTTCCCTGATCCGGACAATGGCCAGGGGCTCATGTTCTTTGATGACGATCTTCAGTTTTGAATCCAGCTTTCTATCAAGGGAGGCAGACTGAACCCAGGGATGTGAGGCGATCTGCCGTTCAGCCAGGGATGTGTTCACCTCATAAATATTTCTGTACCGGTTTAACCCGGCCAGGGCAAGGATTTCTTCCCTTGTCACATGTTCTGTGCCAAGGATTTCAATGTCTGTAATGTTGAAGAATTCCGCCTGGGTGATAAAATCGTGGACAAAAATGGCAGCAAGGCTCAGGATGGAAAAACAGGCCACCACCATGATGAATTTCAGGCAAACATCAATTCCGGCATTGAAATCTGATTTAAAATGCGACACTTCAGCCGGACCGGCTTTATACCGATTGGGTTTGATTTTGTTATTCACCCTCAATCCTCACTTCTGTCTCAAGTTTTATCTTAAAGGCATTGAATACCGTGTCTTGAATATGCTGCTTCAACCGAAGAATGTCATCGCAGGCGGCATTGCCCGTGTTGATGATATAATTGGCATGGAGGTCCGATACCCTGGCGCCATTGATGCTTATCCCTTTGAGGCCTGATTTTTCAATGAGTTCTCCTGCCGGCATGCCCTGGGCTGGATTTTTGAAAAAGCAACCGGCGCTGGCAACTGAAATCGGCTGGGTGGACTTTTTAAAAGATAGATTCTCTTGAACGGTTCGTTCTACCTCCAGCCGGTCTGCGGGTTTTAAGGCAAGGGTGGCTGCAACAATGATCCCGGGAAGCTCAAGACACCGGTAGGAAAATTCAAGGTTTTTTCTTTCAACAATTTCCAGGGTCAAGGTCCTGGGGTCCACTATCTTGATATCCCGGATGATCCCGGACATGTCCCCGGCCTTTGTCCCGGCGTTCATGGCAAGGGCACCGCCCAGGGTTCCGGGGATGCCGGCGGCAAATTCAAGACCGGAAAGGGAATGGTCCAGGGCAAACCGGCACACCGATGACAACCGTTCTCCTGCCGCTGCTGCCACAAGGGTTTCTTTTGGACTGGAGGCTTCGATGCGGATTCCGGATTTTAATTCCCTTGTTATGATGACCAGGCCCCGGATGCCTTTATCGGAAACAAGAACATTGGTGCCGCCGCCCAGGAGGGTTACCGGGATATTCTGTTGCGCGGCATATCCGAGCAGGGCTGTCAATTCCTCGGCGGTTTTCGGCAGGGCCAGGAGATCGGCGGGTCCCCCCACCTTAAAAGAGGTATAGGGCTTTAAGGGCTCATCCCTTAACAGGCTGATTTTTTGGGCCATTGTCGCGTATTTTATGTCTTTTGTCGTTGTCATACCTTGCCGTTATAAAATATCCAAAAGGGTTTCACCCAGGGTGTAAATATCCCCGGCGCCCAGGGTCAGCACCATATCCCCTTTTTTAGCCTTATGGGTGATGATGGACAGGGCCTGGTTGAAATCCGGGGCATGGGATACATCCTTATGCCCGTGCTCTTTGATGGCCTCACACAAACTCTGGGCATCCACGCCTTCTATTTTCTTTTCACTGGCCGCATAAATGGGAAGCACAATGAGGATGTCCGATTGATAAAAGGAACGGGTAAATTCCTGGAACAAGCCCTGGGTCCGGGTATACCGGTGGGGCTGAAAGGCCACGATGAGCCGTCTGTCCTTGTAGCACTCCCGGATGGCCGTCAGGGTGGCCAGGATTTCCGTGGGATGATGACCGTAATCATCCACCACCAGGATGCCTTTTTTCTCCCCCTTGACCTCGAGCCGTCTTTTTACGCCTTCTATCTGTTCCAAGGCCTTTTTAATGGTTTTAAAGGAAAGGTTCAGTTCAAGTCCTGCTGCAATTCCTGCAAGGGCATTGGAAACATTGTGCTTGCCGGCAAGATTCAGGGAGATCTCCCCCAGTTTTTTCTCATGCCGGAAAACAGTGAAATTGCTTTGGGTGCCCTGGAATGAAATTTCCCTGGCCTGGAGATCCGACTGGGCAGTCATCCCATAGGTTGTGTGACGAACCTTAATTCTGGGCAGGATAGCCTGGATATGTTCATTGTCCAGGCACAGGATGGCCAGCCCGTAAAACGGAACCGAATTGATGAACTGGACGAATGTGTCTTTGATGTCTTCGATATCTTTGTAAAAATCAAGGTGTTCCAGGTCGATATTGGTCACAACGGCAATGGCCGGTGAATATTTCAGGAAAGACCCGTCGCTTTCATCGGCTTCGGCCACAATATAATCGCCCTTGCCGTGGAGGGAATTGGTATCCAGGCCCTTGAGAAGCCCGCCGATGACCACCGTGGGGTCCAGCCCGGCCGTGTTGAGAATCTGGGCGATCATGGAAGTGGTGGAGGTTTTTCCATGGGCCCCGGAGATGGCAATGGAATATTTGATCCGCATGAGTTCGGCCAGCATTTCAGCCCGGGGGATGATGGGAACGGAGATTTCTTTGGCCCGTAGGACCTCCGGATTTTCTTTTGAAACGGCCGAAGACGTCACCACCACATTGGCGCCCTCCACCTGTTCTTTTCGATGGCCCTGGTAGATGACGGCGCCTTTTGACTCAAGGCGTTTGGTAATATGGGACAGTTTCAGGTCCGAGCCGGACACCTGGTAGCCGAGATTCAAGAGAAGTTCTGCAATACCGCTCATGCCGATGCCGCCGATACCGACAAAATGGATATGATAGTTTTTCTGATACATGGGTTAACCTCTTATCCTTTTGAAATTTAAGATATCATCTGCAATGGTTTTTGCAGCATCGGGCTTTGCCAGGCCTTTGAGTTTTTCCGACATGAGGTCCAGCCGTTTTTGATCGGTGATCAGGCTTTCAATGGCCTGTTTCAACGTATTCCCATTGAGGTCCCGGTCCTTTATCAGTACGGCCGCCCCTTGTTCTTCCAGGGCCTTTGCATTAAAGGTCTGGTGATCATCGGCCGCATGGGGAAAGGGGATCAGAATGGCCGGAAGTCCGTGAACACAGAGTTCGGAAATGATTCCGGCCCCTGCCCGGGTAACGGCCAGACGGGCTCGTTTCTGGATTTGGGGCATATCGTGGAAAAAGGCGCCGACTCTTGCCTGGATCTTCAGGTCGGTATATTTCTGCCGGATCAAGGCTTCATCCTGGATTCCGGTCTGGTGGACGATATACAGCTTATCCCGGCCGCCCATGAGGGCCAGGGCATCCATAAAGGCCGTATTGATGCTCGTTGCGCCCTGGCTTCCGCCGGTGACCAGAAGGAAGGTCTGGTCCGGCCGGGGACCTTCTGCTTCAAGGCCGGTTTCAGATTCTTGGACCGAGGTTTTCCGCACAGGGTTTCCCACATATTTGACTTTAGGATGACCGGCCCAGCCCCTGGTGTTTTCAAAGGCGGTAAAGATGAGGTCGGCAAAGCGGGTCAGTTTCCGGTTGGTCAACCCGGGAAAGGCATTCTGCTCCTGGATGGCCCGGGGGATGCCCATGATCCAGGCGGCCACCACCACGGCAAAGGAAGAAAATCCGCCCACTCCCAGAACAAAGTCGGGCTTGACGGTTTTCATCAGGGTCAGGGACTGGATCAGGGAAACAAGAATAATGGCCATGGAAAATAATTTGCCGAAAGGATTTTTTCCCTTAATGGGTTTTGAATAAATGCTTTTATGGGCAAATTCATATTTTTCAAGGGTCTGGACCTCAAAGGGAGCATCGGTGCCGACAAATAAAATGTTGGCCTCAGGGTTGATTTGTTGAACAGCCTCTGCCGTTGCAATCCCCGGGAACAGGTGGCCTCCGGTTTTTCCGCCGGTGATGATAAGATTAAACGGGCTGTTCATCATCTTTGGATGCTCCTATATTCATGAGGATGCCGATGGCGGCCATGTTGATGATGAGAGAGGTTCCCCCATAGCTGATAAAGGGAAGAGTAAGTCCCTTGGTCGGAAGAGCGCCCAGTGCCACCCCGGTATTGATGATGACCTGGACTGCAATATAAATGGTCAGGCCTGCCGCAGTGATGGCTCCGAAAACCGTTCCGGCTTTTTTGGCGATATTCACTCCTTTCAGCAGCAGGATGAGATACAGGCAGAGAATGATGATGACGCCGATGAGCCCCAGTTCTTCCCCGATAATGGAAAAAATGAAATCCGTATGGGGTTCGGGAAGATAATGCATTTTCTGCATGCCCAGCCCGATCCCTTTCCCGAAAATCCCGCCGGATCCAAAGGCCTTTAATGAATGGGTGATCTGATATCCGGCATTATAGGGATCAGCCCAGGGATTTAAAAACACCAGAATTCTTTCCAGCCGGTAATCCACCTTGTACACAAAGAAATACAGAACCGGGACGACCAGGGGCAAAGGGGACAGCAGGTGAAGGAGTTTCACGCCGGCAATGAACATCATCCCCCAGGTAATCATTCCCAATACCACAATGGTTCCAAAATCCGGCTGGATGATGATGAGAAAGGAAAGAAGAGAAAAGACCACGAGATGGGGGAAAAACCCCACGGAAAAGAGCCGGATCTGTTCCTGTTTTTTGGACAGGGAATATCCCAGGAAGAGAATCAGGGCCAGTTTGGCAAATTCAGAGGGTTGAAAGGTGATGCCGGCAATATGAATCCACCGGTTGGCGCCGCCGGCCTTGATGCTCAGGGCGGGAAACAGAACGGCAATCAGGAGGAAAATAGCGGTAAAAAGGATAAAATAGGAAAAGCTCCGGTAGAGTTTATAAGGAAAGGAAGCCGCGACAAACATGACGCAAAGGCTGATACAGAAAAAGAAAACCTGTTTTTTCATATAAAAGAAGGCAGAGTTGTGCTCTTCCATACCAATGGAGGAACTTGCCGAATACACCATGATGATGCCGATGCCGCACAGCAGAAGGACCGGAAAAAGGATGACCTTCTCGTTAAACATCGGGTGAAGGGTGCCGGCAGGTTTAGTCATGGATTCGATCCTCAAGCCCCTTGACCCGGGCTGCAAATTCCCGGCCCCGGTGGGCATAATTGTCAAACATGTCAAAACTGGCGCAGGCCGGTGAGAGAAGGACCACATCGCCGGGCGCTGCGGCGTTGAATCCTTTTTCCACGGCTTCCTGCATGGTTTCGGCGTCAATGACAGG
>JAABTB010000229.1 GCA_011390085.1 Desulfobacula sp. | reverse complement strand
CCACCCGTTCTTCCATGGTGAATAAGGCTTTTTTGGAAGGGTTGTGCAATACAGCCACCACGACCTGATCAAAGATGTCAAGGGCGCGTTCAATGATATCGATATGGCCGTTGGTCAGGGGATCAAAGGAACCGGGGTAGATGGCTGTTTTTTTTTTGCCCATGGGTGCGTCATCCTTTTGTGATAAATGAAATCATGGTTTTTGAGTATTTTTTTTGTCTGAAAATGTCAAGGCCTGAAAGGCTTATTTGAAGACTTTCTTTGCCTGAGTGCTCGGCAATGATCAGGCCGCCGGGAGCCAGAAGGTCGATAAATCCTTCTTTTTCCAGGATTTTTTCAATGATTCCGGTCGTATAGGGCGGGTCGATGAACACAAGATCAAACACCTGGCCTTTGAGTATATCCGGAAGCGGATCGCGGATGATGTCACGGCAGAGGACGGTGCTGCCGGTTTCAAACCGGCAGAGCAGGAGGTTTTGCCGGATAATATCGCAGTTGAGATCCATAAACACGGCATGGCGGGCTCCCCGGCTCAGGGCCTCTATTCCTAAGGCCCCGGTTCCGGCAAACAGATCCAGGACCCTGGCCTCCCGGATGCGAGATCCCAGGATATTGAAGACAGCCTCTTTTGTCCGGTCCGAGGTGGGCCTGATCCGGTCACCCTCAATTTTGACAAGTTTTCTGCCCTTCCTGATACCGCTGATGACTCTCATGGGCTCGGATCAGGAAATGGCTTTTTTGATATATTTCACACTGGTTCCCAGCTTTTTAGCCGTAGAGATGAGATCTCCTCCCTCGGTGGACAATTTTTGAAGCAGATATTCTTTTTCAAACCGTTTCCTTGCCTGTTCCAGATCATCTTCATAATAGGAAAAACCGGCTCGGCCCGGCTCTTGTGATTTCAATTCAGGGTTATAGGGCTTAGGGATATCGGCCACATCAATGAGATCCGGCCCCACCATAATGGAGAGCCTCTCCATGAGATTTTTAAGCTCCCGGACATTGCCCGGCCAGTCATAGGCCGTAAGAAGCTCCAAAGCCTTTGGTGTCAGAGTTTTCTTTTTCCCCGACATGGGTTTGGAGGATGCTCCCAGGAAGGTATCCACCAGCAGGGGAATGTCTTCTTTTCTTTCCCGCAGGGCCGGGACATGGATGGGAATGACATTGAGCCTGAAATACAGGTCCTGCCTGAAATTTCCGGCTTCGATTTCTTTTTCCAGATCCTTGTTGGAGGAGGCAATGAGACGGACATCCATGTGAAGGGTTCTGCCGCCGCCGATTCTCTGAAAGGTCTTGGATTCCAGGGCTCTCAGGATTTTTGCCTGGGTCTGGATATTCATATCCCCGATCTCATCCAGAAACAGGGTGCCCTCCGAGGCCAGTTCAAATTTGCCCTTGTTTTTTGACTGGGCCCCTTCAAAGGCCCCTTTCTCATGACCGAAGAGTTCACTGTCCAGGTTTTCGGGAGGGATGGCGGCACAGTTGATAATGATAAAGGGTTGTTCCGGCCGTGAGCTGAACTGATGAATGGTTTTGGCCACCAGTTCTTTCCCGGTTCCGTTTTCTCCGGTGATGAGGATGGAGGCGTCCGAGGGTGCCGCACTCATGATTTCGCCATATAATTTTCGGATGGCCGGGCTGGTGCCGGCAATGGAATTTTTCTGGATCGTCTTCTTGCGCAGATAGAGATTTTCCTCCTCCAGTTTTCGAAAATTCAGGGCATTGCTGATGGTGACCATGACCTTGTCCAGGGACAAAGGCTTTTCCAGAAAATCATAGGCCCCGGATTTGGTGGCATCGACGGCGGATTCTATGCTGCCGTGGCCCGTGATCATGACCACCGGGAGGTTGGGAGCGATTTTTTTGATTTCCTTTAAGGTTTCAATTCCGTCCATGCCCGGCATCCAGATATCCAGAAGGACAATGTCAGGGGAAGTGGTTTCGATTTTTTTTAATGCCTCATACCCGTTATAGGCATGGATGACTTCAAATCCGTCATCGGACAGGATTCCTTCAAGAGATTCAATAATCGTGGTTTCATCATCAACAATCAATACTGCAGGATACATGGTTCTTTCTCCTGTTCTCCTTATGAATGATCAAGCCGGGAGTTCAATAATGAATTTTGCACCCGTCGGCTTATTGTCCTGGACCCTTATTACACCATTATGATCTGAAATAATAGAGCTAACAATGGCAAGACCCAGCCCCATGCCGGTTTTTTTGGTTGAAAAATAGGGCTCAAACAATCTTGTCTTTTCTTTGTCGGAAATGCCTTTGCCGTTGTCGGCTATTTCAATTCTGACGATTTTCAATATTTCATCATACGACACATCAATGAGGATCTCCCCTTTTTTATCCACTGCATATACGGCATTGTCGATCAAATTGATAAAGGCCTGTTTCATATGCTGGTGATCCAGTTTCAGCCCTGGGATATTGGGGGCGAAATTGGACCGGATATCCATTTTTTCCAGGCCTTCCCTGTAAAGGGCAATGGTTTCAAGGATGATATTTTCAATCCTGCACGGGGCAATATTGGCATCCGGGAATTTGGCAAAGGTTGAAAATTCATTGACCAGGTTCCGGATGAGATCCACATGCTCCACAATGGTGTCTGTGCAGTTTGTAAAAATTTCATCATTGATCTGGTGGGCATATTTCCGTTTGAGCCGCTGGGCCGAGAGTTTGATGGGGGTCAGGGGGTTTTTCACCTCATGGGCGATTCTCCGGGCCACCTCCCGCCAGGCAGCCACCCGCTGGGCTTTCTCAAGTTCGGTAACATCATCAAAAACAAGGACGGCGCCCAGGTTCCGGCCTGAATCATCTTTTAACAGGTTGAAATTCAGGGAAAAATGCTTGGGCGTACCTGAAATGGTGAGGGAAAGGGGAATTTCAATACTCTCCTGCCCCTGAGCCACCTGGTCATAAATATTGTCGACCATGTTTAAATACTCGCTTTTCAGGACATCCCTGTAATTTTTGTGTAAAATATCCCGGCTCCTGATATCCAGAAGGGATTCGGCAGCCTTGTTGATGGTGATGAGGGTTCCTGCATCATCGATGGAAATTACACCGGCAGAAATGTTTTTTAAAACAGTTTCAATATATTGCCGGCTTTTTTCAAGTTCGGAATTCTGATTTCTGAGTCTTTCTTCGGAAAGGGCAATCTGTTGTCTTCCGGCGGCAAGCTCCGTGGTCATGGAATTAAAGGATTTGATCAGGGTTCCCATTTCATCGTCGGTTTCAAAGTCGATCCGGTAGTTCAAGTCCCCATCGGCCACCCGCTTTGTGCCTTCGGCAAATTTCATGATGGGGATGGTAATGGTTTTGGCCAGTTGAAATCCAAACCAGATGGCGCAGAAAATAACGAGAAGGGCCACCACTGAAAGCGCCGTATAATAGAAGGTCAGTGCCGGTTTTTTGGCGAGCTTGAGCTGATGATATTCTTCTATGCCCTTTAAAATGGACTGGAGATTCCAGGACAGGTCCGGAGATAAGAGGGTGGAAATGACAATAAAGGCCTCGGCTTTTTTGGGGTCGGAGGCAAAGGGGATGGTGGCAATGGTCCTGAGCAGTTCCCCTTCCTGGATATCCTGGGAAATGGTATTGGATAAACGGTCTTCCGGAATATCGGTGAGTTCATTGCTGGTCAGCAGGCCGAAATGAAGCCCTTCCAGTTCATTGGCAAGGGACAGACTGACGCGCCTTGCATCCGGGGTGTAAATTTCGACGGCATGATGGTTAAATGCCCGCTGGATGACTTCGGCATACCGGCTCAGTTTGGTTTCATTTTCCTTGTCCAGAAGGTTTCTGGAGTCGATCTGAAATACCGCCCTTTTGGCGGAGAATTCATTTTCGGTTTCTATGTATTCATAGAGTTTGCGGCCCACGGTCATGGAACTGTCCAGGGTCTGTTCCACCGGTGCATTAAACCAGAAGGCAATGCTGGTGGAGATGAAATGAATGGAAAAAAAGAAAAGAACCGTTGTGGGCAGCAGGGCCAGAACGATAAAGGCTGCGATGAGCCTTGTCTTGAGTTTTGTCCCCAGGATATTGTTCTTTTTTTCATAATAGAGCTTTGCCAGATTTCTGAACACCAGCAGCAACAGGGCCAGAAGCAGCAGAAGATTGGTATTGATCAGGATGAACATGAGTACGGTGCTGGACAGAGGGAAATCCTTGCCGAAATGGGTGATCCGGGTTTCGATAAAGGTGAGAACGGCCACGGCTATCAGAATGGCAAGGATCAGAAACCCTTCTCTTTTTTTCCTTTTTCGGTCATGGGTCGGATTTATTGAATCGGCCATATGGTCTGGGTTCCTATGGGCTGGATCATGATGACAATCAATAGGAGAAATTAATC
>JAABTB010000228.1 GCA_011390085.1 Desulfobacula sp. | reverse complement strand
CAGCGCCGGCATACCCTGCCGGAGTGATGACCTTTGGCCGTATTCCCCAATGGCCGAGTTTCAAAAAATAGGTTTCAATCCGTGATTCGGCAATGGATGCCGTCAGAATCATTGTCATTTCGTCCGTCTGATCCAGGATATGGAAATCAAAGATAAAGGGTTCATTGCTCGCGGGCAGGAGTGGTTCAAGCTCAAAGGGCAGAACTTGCTGTAATTTTTTTTCAGACCGGAAAGGAAGACGGATGGTTCTGAAATAAACAGCCTCCTGGGAAATCAGAACGACGGCAGTCGAACAGGATGACAAATCCATGCTGCCCGCCACACGGTCCATGGCGGCATCAAAGAGATCAGTATCCCTTAAATCAGAGGGGTCAAGAGGCTCGGGCAGATCTTTAAAAAGAAGCTCGCAACGGCTTTGGACAACCTTTTTGCCATTGGCTTCCGCCATCAAAACAGCCCTTAGGCCGAAACGATCATGATCTATGAGAAGATATGGATCTGCCATCAATTCTTACCCCGTTGTTGAAGGATATCTCCCAATACGTTACTCTGTTTTGCATAAAGGCCTAAAAAAAGCAAGATTCATACCGAATGAATCTATTCTCTTTCCATCTGTAAAACCCGGCAGGTCCATTTTCCGGACAACGCATTTTTTTCTCGTATCAAAAATGCGTTAAGGGTCGTGGATGAAGAATTTTTCCGGGCCCTGCTCTCAATTTTAAAAAAATGGCCGGCATAAGTGACAATACGGTCCAGGATAGCCTGCTCCGTTGCCGGCATGTCGATCACCATTTTATACCACCCCTGATCCAGGGCATGGATATATTCGGTTTTGTTTTCGCTCTTTTCCTGTCTGAAATCCACTAGATCCTCTGCCAACAGCTCCATTCCTTCCGGAAGAAGCGCGGAAAGGATTTCGACGCCGGCAGTGTTGATATTGATCAACCCCGTATAGCGGTATCCGCCTTCAGGACCTGAATTATTTTCAAGGCCGTATACGGTAAAATAATCCGCCAATCCTTTTTCTTCCTGGTTTTCTCCGGAAAAAAGATCCTTTTTTCTAAAGTCCTCTTCACTAAAGCCCTTTATCTTGAATAGCTCTTCAACATGATGAAAAGGTCCATCGGCGCAGGCATAGGGAGGAGCCAGGCCCATATAATAATCGGTTTCAGCGCCGGTAAGCCCGGTAACGGCATCATCATCCTGCGAATCCAGCCAGTCCTTTACCGCATTGACTCTTTGTGCCGGATCAAGATCCTCTTCACTTTTTCCTTGATTGCTGAAAAACCTTTCCCAGAGATTTACCTGATCCGGGTTTAACTCGTTTCCGGGAAATTGCCGGATCAATGCGTTCATCTGAATTTTTGACAATTCATCGATAATTTTGATATTGAGCGAGTCCTTTTCAAGTCCCAGAGCAGCGACAGCTCGTGATAATTGTTCCGGGTCCGCCCAGGTGTCCTGGACCGAGTCTGTGTCATTTTTTGCAGCGTCTTCAACAAGGATGAGCTTTGCGATTTCAATTCCGGACAGGGCAAGCTGATCTGCCTGGAATCGGTCTTTTTCAATCAGGGTGATCATCACCGCATCCCCTGCGAATTTTGCAAGCCAGAGCCCGGCTGCCAGCAGGACCGCCACAACTGCGAGAGTGACCACAAGGGCCATGCCCTTTTCGTTTTCTATCCGGTTATTCAGAGAGACTCCTTTCAACAGGAAGCTTGAAGGAGGCTTCGATAACCTGCTTTTTTTCTCCGAAACCAAAGGTGATTTTCAGATCAATGCGACCCGGGAAGGAATAATGAAACGCTTCCGAGTCTGAATCCCAGGTTTTGTGACGCTCACCCGTATCATCGGCAAAACCGGCTTCAAATCCTGAGATCCCCCGGCACACCAAGGGGTCGTTGCAAAAATCCCCATCTTCAGAAAAGGGCGGAAGGATATCGGACCGATAGAGGTCAAAGGTGTGATCTGTATTTTCTTTCATATAATAGGTGATCCTGGTAATGGATTTTTTTTCGTTTTTCCGAAAACCGGCATGGGCCAGGGAGCTAAAGGAAAACCGGTCTTCCTGTCCGGCAAACCGGTAGGGGTCCGGATCGGAATTAAACCCGGGCTTTTTATATTGAGGCGGCTGTTGAACGTATACACCCTCAAGATCCAGGCGGATTCTTCTGAAAACCGTCTGGACGGCTTCATTTTGTGTCACACTTTCCTTGACCGCTTCGCTTGAAACGACAAAGGCTTTGAAGGATGAAAACAATACCGTCATGATCAGAGCAAAGATCAGAATCGCGATGAGGATTTCGATAAGGGTGAAGCCTTCATATTTTTTTGTATTAATCAAAAACAACCCTCCATGTTTCTGTTTTGAAGGGTGTCTGCCTTGAGGAGGAGCCGGTGATGGTGACAATTATTTTTTTAAGCTTGTGGTTGCTATCCTTGCCCACAAAATCCAGCTCATGAATTGGAACATCCGCAATTTCACAGGTCCATCCGAATCCCGGATACATTTCGCCGAAATTTCCTTCAATCTCCGACCAGGTGCGGATATCGGTTTCAATTTTGATTAACATCCGTTCCGCCAGTATCGGCGCAAGAATGTTGAACCGCCCGCTCTCGGCAAGGGAGATGCTTCCGGACTGCATCCTGAAAAGGGAAACGAAAATTATGGCGATAATGGAAACACTGATCATGACCTCAAGAAGGGTAAAGCCGTCACTGCCGGCGGATCTTTTTCTATGGCTACAGGCAGTCTTCAAAATGGATATGCGTGTCAAGGAGTTGAACTTGGGTAAGGAAGGGTTCTATCTTCAGCGTCAGGCGCTTTTTGTTTTCAATCATATGGATCAGGGCAAAGTCGGAATAGCCTTCTTTTTTAAAAGCGATTTCATATTCCCGGACAGAGGTTTCCGTCACTCCCGGGGTTTCAACACCCTGAATCGAAAGGTCGCCGGCAAGAGGTGCACTGTTCTGCTTTGCCGATAATTTTGCCGCTTCGTTCATGGTTTCATCCGTGACCCAGAGCGTTCCTGAGTCGGTATCAAGATGCATGTAAAAATCCTTATGGTGTTCAATGGCCCGTTTTTTAAGATCCTGAGTCAGGCGCACCAGATCTCCGGCCCGGCCCGGGGGATCCGAAAAAAGGGATATGCTTCTGAGCATGGGGTAGGAAAACAGCAGCAGGATGGAGATGATGATGATGACCACCGTCAGTTCCATCAATGTGAAACCGTCTGCAATGCCGGATCTAGTCAAAGTCCCAACTGTTGACATCTTTATTTTTACCCTCTCCGCCCTGGACCCCGTCCGCCCCATAGGAAATGAGATCATAGTCATCGTGAACTCCGGGTGAGAGATATAAATACTCTTTGCCCCAGGGATCCACAGGCACCCTTGCCTTTTCAAGATATCCCTTTTCTTTCCATTTAAGGGGAATCGGCTCGGTGGAGGGCTTTTCCACCAGGGCGGCAAGGCCCTGTTCCGTTGTGGGATAATCCCCGTTGTCAAGCTTGTACAATTTCAGGGCCGTTTCAATGGCAAGGATATCCACCTTTGCTTTGACCGCCTTTGCATCATCAGCCCTGCCCATAAACCGGGGAGCGATATAGGTCGCCAGAATGCCGAGGATCACCACTACCACCATCAATTCAAGAAAGGAAAAGCCTTCCTCACTCAAAATACCGCACCGGGAATTGTTCTTTATATGTTTCATCGTTTATTATCCTGTCATTAATGTCTTCGTATCATTTTTTTTTCTGCAAGTAAAGAATCGAGAGCCGGGGCCAAATTACGTCGTATTAGCTTTTGACCATCTGCAAAAACAATTTTTTCATAAATCGATTTTATTTCTCTGGCTGTTCTTTTTACATCAAACAATAGGCGGGTATGTTCATATCCTTTTAGAGAGTTCTGCATGGCCAATTCCGGATTTTTCAAATAATAAAGAATCTTATCGGATAAATCCAAAGGATTTCCAGCAGAAACCAGCAGACCGGTTTCTTCATGCCGAATCAAATCAGGGAACCCCCCAACATTTGTGGTGATGGTCGGGATCTTCATCAATAATGATTCGACGGCACCCCCCACATTTTCCGAATGTGACGGATGCACGGCAATATCAAACCCTGAATATAATTTGGAAATATCAGTGCGGGTGCCCATAAAAAACACCCTATCCCCAAGTTTTTGCCTTCCATAATCCATCACCTGTTTTTCATAGTACCTTGCTCCGGCCCATGCTCCGCCGATGAAAACAAGGTTCACATCATGATTTTGGTCTAGGAGGATGGAGATTGCATCAATGAGATCTTCATGCCCTTTTAACCCCTTTTTTTGACCCAGATACCGCTTGGGTGGATACATATAGG
>JAABTB010000227.1 GCA_011390085.1 Desulfobacula sp. | reverse complement strand
TTTTAAGCCAGCATATCGGTGATTTGTTTAATGCGAAAACCCATGAATTTTATAAGGGCTGCATTGATCATCTGAAAAAAATCACGGATATTGAGCCCGGCCTCATCGCCCATGACCTTCATCCCGGATACGCGAGTACAGCTTATGCCCTGGAACAGACGGGGGTTAAAAAAATCGGGGTCCAGCATCACCATGCCCATGCCGCGGCCTGCATGGCGGAAAACAGCCTGGACAGGCCTGTGCTGGCCGTCACCCTGGACGGTACCGGTTACGGAACCGACGGCCATATCTGGGGCGGGGAAATCCTTTTGTGCGACCGGGCAGGCTTCCGGCGCAAGGCCCATCTTTCCTATGTCCGGATGCCGGGCGGGGATGCGGCGGTGCGGGAGCCCTGGCGCATGGCCGCCTCAATCCTGTATGAGGCCTTTGGGAGGGATTTTTTAACCCTGAACCTTCCTTATATCAAAGAAATGGACAGGGAAAAGCTGGACTTTGTGGTGCAGATGATGGAAAAAAATCTGAACTGCCCCCTGACTTCCAGTTGCGGAAGGCTCTTTGATGCCGTGGCCTCCCTTTTGTGCGTCCGCCATGAGATCACCCATGAGAGCCAGGCCGCCATGGAGCTGGAGGCCCTGGCCTATGAAAGTCCGGACGGGGAGGGATTGGATGGCGAAGGCCTGGGCGGGAAAGGCTATGATTTCCGGCTGACCGGGCAGGACCCGGATGATCCGGAAAAGCTCTTCCAGATCGATTTTTTGCCCGCTGTCCGGCAGATGACGGCCGATCTTCAGAGCGGCCATTTGCCTGCGGCCGTCAGCCTACGATTCCATCTTACCCTGGTGGACGCCTTTACGGCAGCGGCAAAAGCCGTGGGCCTTGAAACCGGGGTAAAAACCATCGTTCTCTCCGGGGGAGTCTTTAATAACGATCTTATTTTTACCCGGATGATCACCGGCCTTGAAAAAGAAGGCCTTACTGTATATACCCATACCCAGGCGCCCACCGGCGACGGCGGCATCAGCCTGGGCCAGGCCGTGGTGGCGGCCGCTTTGGAGGGATTACTCACTCATGACCATGAAATATGTTGAAGAATACAGGGATCCAGGCCTTGCAAAGGGTCTTGCGGAAAAAATCCACGGTATCAGCAAAAAAAAGCTGAGGCTCATGGAGGTCTGCGGCACCCATACCATGTCCATTTTCCGGCACGGGATCAGAAGCGTCCTGCCCCCCGGCATCACCCTCTTGTCCGGTCCGGGGTGCCCGGTCTGCGTCACGGCCCAGAAGGATATCGACGCCTTTGTGGAATTTGCCAAGCTCAAAAACGTCATTGTCACCACCTTCGGGGATCTCATCCGGGTGCCGGGGTCCGGGTCCAGCCTGGGAAAGGAAAAGGCCGAGGGAGCGGATGTGAAAATCGTCTATTCCATTTTTGATGCCGTGAATATTGCAAGTGAAAACAAAGACAAGGACGTGGTGTTCTGCGGGGTCGGGTTTGAAACCACCATCCCCACCATTGCCGCCGGTATCCTCATGGCGATGGAAGCAAAGCTGGATAATTTTTCCGTGTATTCGGCCAACAAGCTCACGCCACCGGCCCTGGCCGCCCTCATGGAAACCAAAGGGGTTGAAATCGACGGCTTCATCCTGCCGGGCCATGTGTCCGTGATCACAGGGACCAACGCCTACCGGGCCACCTTTGAAAAATACCATATCCCGTCCGTGATTACCGGGTTTGAACCCCTTGATATCCTCAAGGCCGTGCTTTTGCTGGTCCAGCAGAATGAAGATGGCCGTCCCGCCCTGGTGAATGCCTATTCCAGGGCCGTGAGCGACGAGGGAAACGTCAAGGCCAAGGCCGTCATGAACCAGGTGTTTGAAGTCTGCCATGCCGTCTGGCGCGGGATCGGGGAAATCCCCTTCAGCGGCATGGGATTGAAAAAAGAATTTCAGGCTTTTGATGCGGCCTTGAAATTCGGCATGGACCTGCCCGATGTGCCCGAGCCCAGGGGCTGCGCCTGCGGCCAGATCCTCATGGGGTTGAAAACTCCGGAACAATGCAGCCTTTACAAAAAAAAATGCACGCCCATGACCCCTGTGGGGCCCTGTATGGTTTCCAGCGAAGGCTCCTGTGCGGCATTTTACAAATACGCTTAACCCATGAATCGAGAAAAACCATGACTCAAGAAAAAGTAATGCTGGACCACGGCTCCGGGGGCAAGGTCTCCCATTCCATGTTTTCCGACCTCATCCTCCCGCTTTTTTCAAGCCCTGAACTGTTACGACAGGATGACGGCGCTATTCTGGATATCGACGGGGCAAGGCTTGCCTTTTCAACGGATTCCTATGTGGTGGACCCGGTTTTTTTTCCGGGCGGAAATATCGGGGATCTGGCCGTCAACGGCACGGTCAACGATATTGCCATGTGCGGAGCCGTCCCGAAATTCATCAGCGTGGGTCTGATCCTTGAAGAAGGATTTCCCGTTAAGGATTTAAAAATTATTCTGGAGAGCATGGCCAAAGCAGCCCGAAAAGCCGGGGTCAGGATCGTCACCGGCGATACCAAGGTGGTGCCCAGGGGCAAGGCGGACAAGATTTTCATCAATACATCAGGTCTTGGGGTGATCCCGCCCCATGTCCACGTCTCCGGGGCCAATGCCGAGCCCGGCGATGCCGTGATCCTCAGCGGCACCCTGGCCGACCACGGGATCACGGTTCTGAGCACCCGGGAGGGGTTGAAATTTGATTCCGACATCAAAACCGATTCCGCACCCTTGAACGGTATGGCCCAGGCCATCCTGAATTCCGGTTGCCGGGTCCATGTGCTTCGGGACCCCACCCGGGGAGGCCTGGGCACGACCCTGAATGAGATTGCAGTCCAATCCGGGGTGGAAATCCTCATTGATGAATCCTCACTGCCCATCCGGGGTCCGGTCAGGGGAACCTGCGAACTCCTGGGCTTTGATCCTCTTTATATTGCCAATGAAGGAAAGCTGGTGGCCTTTGTGCCCCAGGAGGACGCCCAAAAGGTCCTTGAGATCATTCAGGCAAATGAATATGGAAAAGAGGCGGCCGTCATCGGCCGGGTGAGTCAAAAAAGCACGGGCAAGGTTTTTCTGAAAACCTTTATCGGCGGCTCAAGACTCGTGGACATGCTGACCGGCGAGCAGTTGCCCAGGATCTGCTAATTTTTCTATACTGATTCTTCGGAACAGATCTGAACCAGGTGGATCAGGGTTTCCACGGATTTTTCCATGATATCCAGGGATACCCATTCGGTCGGGCCGTGATAATTATGGCCGCCGGTGAAGATATTGGGGCAGGGCAATCCCATGGCCGTGAGGCCCGACCCGTCGGTTCCGCCCCGGACCGCCACCCATTTGGGCACAAGCCCGGTTCTGCGGACGGCTTCTTCCAGGTATCGGGACACATGGGGAACCTGTTGCAGGGTTCCATGCATATTCCGGTAGGTTTCCGAGATTTCAAGGTCGATCCTGGAGCCCGGATACCGGTCCTGAACCCGGAGGATGATGTCTTCCAGAAGGGCTTTCTCTTTTTCCAGGGTCTGGGTATCAAAGGCCCGGAGCAAAAATTTCACCACTGCCCTTCCCACGTCGCCTTCCATGGCGTAGGGATGGAGAAAGGGTGCCCTGAGCTTTGTGGTTTCCGGGGCCATGTCCCCGGGCAGGGCCGCAACGATGTCTGCGGCGATTTTCAGGGCATTGACCATGACGCCGTGGGCCTCTCCCGGGTGGATATTTTTTCCCTGGATGGAAATCACGGCTGAATCGGCGCTGAAGGTCTCATTGTTGATTTCTCCGGCCGGCCCGCCGTCAACGGTATAGGCAAAGTCTGCGTCAAATCGTTCAAGATCGAAATTCAGGGCTCCTTTGCCGATTTCTTCATCCGGGGTAAAGCATATCCGGATATGGGGGCGGGGGATTTCGGGATGGGTTTTCAGGTGGTGGAGGGCCATCATGATGATGGCGATCCCGGCCTTGTCGTCGGCTCCCAGAAGGGTGGTGCCGTCGGTGGTGATGAGGGTGTGGCCCAGGGAGTCTTTCAGGTGCGGGTTTTCCTTTTCAAGAATGCTCACTGTCCCGTTCAGGCGGATGCCCCCGCCCGGATAATCCCGGATGATCTGCGGGTTCACATCTTTCCCGCTGGTTGAAGGGGAGGTGTCCAGATGGGCGATGAACCCCAGTTTGGGGATCGGTCCGGGTCCCGACGCTTTCCGAATTGCCTGATCCCCTGGAGGATTGGCATTCATCCGGGCATAGACATAACAGCGGTGGTCCAGTTCAACCGGGTCCAGACCCAGCTCTCGAAGTTCCGAGACCAGGAGCCGGGCCAGGTCAAACTGTTTGTCCGT
>JAABTB010000226.1 GCA_011390085.1 Desulfobacula sp. | reverse complement strand
ATTCAGCCGCCAAATCAGGTCTTATCGGGGCCACAAAAGCCCTGGCAAGGGAGGTGGGAAATCGGAACATCACGGTAAATGCGGTTTCACCCGGATTTATTGAAACCCGGATGCTGAATGGAATGGATATGGACCGGATCATGGATACCATCCCGGCCAAAAGGCTTGGGAGACCGGAAGAGGTTGCCCATGCCGTTGCCTTTTTGTGCTCGGACAAAGCAGCCTATATTAATGGTCAAATCCTCGGGGTTAACGGGGGATTGATTTAGGAGGATAAGGGCATTATATGACCTTATCCAGGATCTTTCTCAGAGCCCTGGCAAAATCGTTTATAGAAAAGGGTTTTTGTATAAATCCGTGGCATCCCTGGTTCAGGAACCCTTCAATTTTATCATCAACGGCATAGCCCGTGGATATGAGAATTTTTGCATCGGCCTTTATTTCCTTGATTTCCAGAAAGGCCTGCTTCCCGTCCATCCTCGGCATGATGAGGTCCAGTACAACCAGAGAAATCTGATCTTTGTAGGTTCTGAATATTTCAACGGCTTCCAAGCCGTTTCTTGCAATCAGCGGTTTATATCCAAGCTTTTCCAGAAAATTTCTGCCCACATTGACGATTTCTTCCTCATCATCCACTAAAAGTATGGTTTCAGATCCCTTCTGAACCTGGTCAAAGGTGCGGACCTCCTCTTTTATGGCCTTGATATCATTAATATCAGAGGCCGGCAAACAGACCTGAAAACTTGCTCCCCTGCCTTTTTCGCTTTCAACCAGGATAAATCCTTTGTGATTTTTGACGATGCCGAATACGGTGGACAGACCGAGTCCCCTGCCTTTTTTATGGCCTACGCCCTTTGTTGAAAAAAAAGGATCAAATATTTTTTTCTGGATATCCATATCCATACCAATGCCCGTGTCTTTTACCGTGACCTTGATATACCGTCCGGGATGAACCTCAAAGGGATAGGGATGATCTTCGCCAATAAAGAGATTTTGGGTGGTGACGAAAATTTCTCCGGGCCCGGACATGGCCTGGGAGGCATTTATCAAAAGATTTAAGAAGACCTGTTCGAGCTGTGATTGGTCTGCATCCACAAGGTAAATCGCCTTTTCAAAAACTTTATGAAGGGTGATATCCTTGCGGGTGGACTTGAAAATATCCAGGGCCATGGCAACCAGTTCATTGACATTTAATACCGAAATCCGGTATTTCCCCCCTCTGGCAAACCCGAGCAGACGACTTGTCAGCTCTGCTGCGGTTTTTACAAGCCGGCCGATATGTTTGGAATGAGCCGCCACTTTTTCAACGGCCGACAAATCAATCTGCATCAAAGACAAATGGCCCTGGATCCCCATGAGAATATTGTTAAAATCATGAGAGATACCGCCGGCGAGCACTCCTATGGCTTCCATTTTCTGGGCCTGCTGAAGCTGAATCTGAAGCAGCTTCAGTTCGGAAATATCCGTAATCACAACAATGATCCCCTTTGACGGATCTTTGATATCCAGCCTTGAGGCCCTGAGCATGCAGGTCAGCATTGTTCCGTCTTTTCTCAGGAGCCTGGTTTCCAGAAGACTGGAACCAAACCGGTCCAGATGGGAATAAAGGTCAACGCCTACCCTTTCATACTCTTTCTGATCTGCATAAAGGATACGGACCTTTTTCCCTTTTAGCGTGTCCGGTTCATATCCCAGCATGGTGTGAAATGCATCATTGGTCCAGCCGAGGACCCGGTTTTTGACAAGAGTTATCCCCACCGGCGAAGAATCAAGGATGATTTTCATTTCTCCGGGGGTTAAATCCTGCTCATTTAAATCAAATAATTTTTTATGAGCGTTCAGGTCGCGGGTATCGACGTCAATATCATTTACCTGATAAGTATTCTTCATAGGACATAAACCTGATTGATTTCATAATTTGACTGCCTGCCGACTTCTTGATAAGTATAGCAGATTTTTAAAATTAATATAAGAAAAGAAAACTAAGAATGCTACAAAAAAAAGATAATTTTTTGATTCCGTATTTACCGGCGCTCGCAAGCGGTCTGTTGCTGACGCTCGCATTTCCAAAGCCGGGGCTTTCCTATCTTGCTTTTTTTGCCCTGGTCCCATGGTTGATATCGCTTCCCGCCCTGACCCTGAAACAATCTTTTTTCAGTGGGCTCATCGCCGGTCTTTTTCATTTTATCACCTTGATTTACTGGATTATACCAACGGTTCATATTTACGGCGGACTTCATCCCATCCTGGCCGGTTCCACCCTGGTGCTCCTGTGTTTCTACCTTGCCCTGTATCCTGCTCTCTTTGCCTTTCTTCTGAAAAAACTCACCCCGGGCGTCACCCCCTTCCTATCCGCCTGCCTCTGGACAGGCCTTGAATATATCAGGACCTATGCCTTTACCGGATTTTCCTGGGGAAGCCTCGGCTACAGCCAGTATTCAAATCTTTTATTGATTCAGATCGCGGATTTTTCCGGAGTCTACGGGGTTTCATTCCTCATTGTGCTGATGAATTCTGCATTGGCCGATCTTTTTCTAAAAAGGGAAAAGGGCGGAAACAGGCCTTTTCTCTCCATGATTTTGACCGTCATCCTGATCTTCGCCACCCTGGTTTACGGACATCTGAGGCTCGCATCCATTGATGCACGGATGGTCCCAGCCCCAAAACCCGCCATTGCCGTTGTCCAGGGCAATATTGAACAGGATCTGAAATGGAGTGACGCCTTTAAACAGGAAACAGTTCATAAATACCTTCTTCTTTCAAAAACCACTCTAAAGGACGAGCCTGAACTGGTCATCTGGCCGGAAACGGCGCTTCCCTTCTATTACGGCTATGAACGGGCACTATCGGAGCTTGTGGATCAATTCGTCCGGGAATCAAAAACCAATTTTCTCATCGGCAGCCCGGCCTTTAAAATTGATGAAAAAGAAACCCTCTACTATAACCGGGTCTATATGCTGAACCGGTTTTCCATTGTAACCGCCACCTATGACAAAACCCACCTGGTTCCCTTTGGGGAATATGTCCCCTTTGGAGAGTATCTGACCTTTCTCGGGAAAATTACGGCCCAGGCCGGAAACTTTTCATCAGGCGATAAAGCATTTGTCCCCCTTGATTTCCGGGAGCATAAAACAGGGGTTCTCATCTGCTTTGAAATCCTCTTCCCCCGAATTGCCGCAAAATTTGTAAAAAACGGGGCCGACATCCTGACCACCATCACCAATGATGCCTGGTTCGGGCAAACCTCGGCGCCGATGCAGCATTTTTCAATGGCCGTCTTCCGGGCCGTGGAAAACCGGAGATCTGTTGTCAGGGCTGCCAATACAGGAATTTCAGGTTTTATTGACCCCAGGGGAAAAATTCTGGAAACCACTTCTTTGTTCACAGACAAGGCCATTACGAGACAAATGCCGGTCCTGACCCTCATCAGTTTTTATACCCGGTACGGGGATATCTTTGCCTTTGGAACCATGGTTGCTTTCTGTCTCGGTTTCATGGTAAAAGGAGTCAGAAACAAGTTGAGGAGAAATGAAAAATGAGCGCAGAATTAAAACAGACCATTCACACCATTCGTGCAAAAGCCTTAAAACTCAGGGAGTATCTTTGACCTATCGGTCAAACAGAAGCGTCTTCGGGAGCTTGAACACCTGATCTCCAGAGAGGATTTCTGGAATGACACAGAAAAAGCCACAGACCTTTTAAAAGAGAGAACCGTCCTTTCAAATCTGGCGGACACCTTTGACACCATCCATAAAGGAATTGAGGATGCTGAAGTCCTCTTGGAACTCGCCCTTGAAGAATCCGATAAGGAGAGCGAGGCTGAAGTGGCGTCGCTTTTAGAGGATCTTGAGAAAACCATTAAAAAATTTTCCATTGAAATCACCCTCGACGGAGAAGACGATGCCCGGGATGCCCTTGTGTCCATCAATGCCGGGGCCGGCGGAACAGATTCCCAGGATTGGGCTGAAATGCTGTTTCGCATGTATACCCGGTGGATCGATAAAAAAGGCTATAAATGTGAAATCATTGATTACCAGGAGGGTGATGAGGCCGGTATCAAAGGAGTGACCCTCCGGGTATCCGGCACCAACTGTTACGGTTACATGAAGGTTGAGTCCGGGGTTCACCGCCTGGTCCGGATTTCACCGTTTAATGCCGGCGGAAAACGTCACACCTCCTTTGCCGCAGTCTTTGTTTATCCTGAAATAAAAGATGAAATCGTCATCGATATCGACGAATCGGATCTCAGGATTGATGTATTCCGCGCCAGCGGCGCCGGAGGCCAGCATGTCAACAAAACCAGCAGTGCGGTCCGGATCACCCACCTGCCCACCGGCGTCGTGGTTCAATGTCAGCAGGAATCCTCCCAGCACAGGAACCGGG
>JAABTB010000225.1 GCA_011390085.1 Desulfobacula sp. | reverse complement strand
ATTATGGATTCGGTCCTTGTTGTGAGATCAATTCTCTATAAGTGATTTTTTGGATCTGCCCGTATCCGGAGAAAAGCTCAAGAAGATATTCAAGCAGGAGAAAGGCCTGGTTGTTCATGCACATATGGTGGAGCATAATGCCGCATACCGGGGAGGCCAGCCCTGTCCGGAATTCCTCAAGAAGCTTCTGCCGGGCTTCCTCAGCCGATGTTTCCTTCCGGGTGTGCAGGTCCACGTGAACCGGAATATCCTGAAGCCCTTCCGGTGCAGCCGGAAGGCTACCACGGCTTCTGGAAACGGCGGCAAAGCCGGTCTTTTTCAACATCATCAGAGCATCCATGCTGCAGCGGTTCCAGGGTGGGGTGAAAACTTGGGTCAGATCTTTTCCCATAATGGCTTGAAGCCTTTTTTGTCCCCTTGTCAAATCATTTAAAACGGCCTGGGGCGTCCGGGCCGGTCCGAATTCCTGTTTTTTCCCCGCCCGTTCATGGTTCATATGCCGGTAACCGTGCATGTGCCAGCAAAAAAGATCTTTCCCTTTTTTCCGGAATTCAGCCATGGCCTCCCACCGTTTTGGGGTCATCCAGGCCGGAACCACGGCCAGGCAAAGGGGTATCCGGTATGATAAAAACAGGTCCATCATCTTTGAAAAATTTTTTGACGGCACTGCAATATCGTCAGCCCTGAAAAAAACCGTGATCTCATTGTCCGCCATTGCCGCCTGGACCTGCTCCCGGACCCCATCTCTTATCTTTTGGAGCAGGTTGGGGTCATGGGTCCGGTAGAGGCTGGATATCTTCATGCTATAGGCTCCTCATCCATTCCATGGTATTGACGGCCCCGTCCATATTCAGCTTTGGACCCGGGTGCCCGGTGGGCCTATCCAGGGCCGCCTCCATCCTTTGGGCCAGGATGGCCGGCTCCAAATCCTGGTCTTTCAGCAGGGTGATGGGGGCGAATCCGGCGAGTTTTACAGCCCTCTCCCATTGCTCCCGGTTCTGGTCAAAGGGCCGGACCAGGGCCGGCACCCTGGCGGCAACAATATTCATACAGGTATTATATCCGGCCATGCTGACGGAAAGATCTGATGCTCCCAGAAGGGAGATAAAATCCGGGGTAAAGGTTTCGATCCTGATCCTGTCATTTTCAAAGGATTTCAGATGGTCCTGATCCTTTTTATCCATATACGGGCCGGTATAGGCTCGCAAGAGCAGGTTTTTCCCGGACAGGACCTCACGGCAGGCCTGAACCACGGCCTTTAGCAGGGGCGCCCCCACATTTCCCCCGCCCACGCTGGCGGTAATGAGCCGCTTGCCCTGGTTCAGCCCATACTCCTGTTTGATTTGGCTGACTTTTTCCGGGTCCGGCACAGGGGTCACAAACCCGGTGTAAACCAGGGAGATTTTGATTTTGTCTATTCCCGGAAAGGTGGCATCCAGTTTGATGAGCCTGGGATCGGAATGGACCAAGACGGCATCGAACCAGGTATGAAGGGCTTCGATGACCCGGGTCTCATATTTCCCCGGGTTTTTTTTCTCCACCAGGATGTCCCTCATGCTGCACACCACCTTGCAGTTTATGCCCTGCCGGGTCTTGATGAGGTTTAAAACCGGGATCAATTCAAATTCAAAAGCTCTCCGTCCAAAGGGATAAAGCTCCACCAGAAAAACATCGGGTTTTTCGGTGTTGACCAGATCCAACAGGATGTTTTTGCGCCGGCGTTTCACCGCTTCCAGATCCTGTAAAGGGTCCACACAGTGAAGGGTGCTGAAGGCGGGGTCCATCATCAGGCCCGGCAGAGCCACCCGTCTCACATGGCCGGGCAGCAAGGCCTGGACCTGGTCTCCGCCGGTCACCAGAATCACGTCAAAGTCTTTCATGGCCTTTGCAATTTGAAGGGTCCTGAAAAAATGTCCCACTCCCAATACATGTTGGCAATAAATCAGAATTTTCACGATTTTGTCCTGTATCTCATGTTCATGGCCGTTGATAAGGCCTTTCAAGTTTGTCCTCTAGTTCAACTGGAGGCGGTTTATCTCTTGAATCCGAAGGGTTCCGTCCCATATCAGATCATGGAGAAAATAATCCTTTACCAAAGGCGTTTCATCCGGGCCAAAGGTCCTTTTTAATGCGTCATAGATCAAGATTTTAATGACGCTCTGATGGGTCACCACCAGAATATATTGATTTTCAAAATTTTTTACCGCCCTTTCAAAGGCTTTTGTTACCCGCTCCAGGACCCTGTTCCTGGATTCCCCCCCGGGCGGCCGGAATTCCCATCCCCGGGATTCCTGGAACTCAACCGCCTTTGGGTCCTTTTCCCGGATATCGTTAATCCTTAGGCCTTCCCAGTCGCCAAAGTCCTGCTCCCTTAGATCCTTATCAACACAAAGCGGAATTCCCATCCGGTCCGAAAGGATAAGGGCGGTTTCCCGTGCCCTGATCAAGGGGCTTGAGAGGATGGCATCAAAGGGTTCGGATATCAAGATCTTTCCCCACCGTGCGGCCTCCTCTTTGCCCTCCGGGTTCAAAGGGATATCGGTGCTGCCCTGGATTTTTTTTTCCAGGTTCCATGGGGTTCTGGCATGGCGGATCAATCCCAGTCGGATCATTTATGACCCCATTTTAACCAGGAGGGTTTCAACTGTTTTATAATTTTGATTCTTGTCATGAAAGGCCCTGATATATTCCCCGGCAGCGTTTCCCATCCGGTGCCGGAGCGCCGAATCCTGCAACAGATCCTTTAAGGCTTGAAAAAACAAGGGGCTGTCATACATGGGAACCAGAAACCCTGTTTTTTTGTCCTGAACCACTTCCGGTATTCCGCCGTTTTTAAAGGCCACCACCGGCAGGCCGCAGGACTGGGCCTCCAGGTAGACCATGCCCAGAGATTCCCGGATACCCGGAAAGGCGAACACATCTCCTGAACTGTAAAATGCGGCCATGTCTTTTGGGTTGATCTTCCCGGCAAAGGTATAATGTCCGGGGATATGCCGTTGGGCCAGGGCTTTGAGATGGTCTTCCATTTTACCGCTGCCGGCAATGACCAGGTGGAAGCCGGGAAGGACCGCTATTAAATTTGCACAGCATTGGATCAGCCAGCCCAGGCCCTTGGTTTTGACGTCATCCCTGAACATGGCGGCCGTCAGAATGGTGGGGCAGGGCGCTAATCCCCAGGATTTCCTGTTTTCCCGTCCGGCTTGCTCATCTTTCATAAAATCCCGGGGAATGATGCCGGGCCTGACATAGGTCAGGCACCGGCCGGGAATGAGGCGCTGAAGATTTTTGAAATCAGAGCCCTTGTTGGTAAAAATATGATGGGCCGCTTTAAGGGCATACCGGTTCAAATAGAATCCAGGGAGGGTGCTGATTTTCCTTTTTCGTTTGGTTGAATAAATCCCTTGAAAAATGACGTATTTTATTCCCAAAATCTTACATATCAAGGGCCCCAGAAGGTCCGGGGCCTTGTAATAGGTATGGTAGGTGAGCCAGATGGCCGGACGGTGTTTATACAGGTTTTTCAGGCTTCGAACAGCATCGGCCGCCAGGACCGGCCAGAGCCAGGGCTTAAAATAGATCCACCGGGCCCTGAGCCTGCTCTGGACCTCAATGGTATGGCCCTGTTCTTCGAGGAATTGAACCAGACCCCGGGCAATGGCCAGATCTCCCGAGGGGTGGTCATGGTCCAGGGGTTTGAACGGGGCATAAAAGGCGATTTTCATTTGGATGCAGGGTTCGGACAGACCCTGAGCCCGGGAATCCGGTCACTGTAAATCCGTGCCAGATCATGGATCAGTTCCGTATTGTTAAAATCCCGGACGATTCTTTTCCTGGCCTCGGGAATGACCCTTTGCCTCAATGCCTCATCGGTCAATAAGGTTTCCATGGCCCGGGCCAGGGCTGACGGATCATCCGGGGCCACCATTTTCCCGGTGACCTCATCTTCAAGGAATTCGGGGATGCCGGACACTTTCGGGGCCACCACCGGCACGTTCATGGCCATGCTTTCGGCCATGACATTGGGGATGCCGTCCCGGTCCCCATTGGCGGCGATCTTACAGCCCAGGACAAAGAGATCGGCCCCGGCGTAATAGTCGATGACGGCTTCATGGGGCAGGGTCCCGGCAAGGGTTGTGACGGATTCAAGGCCAAGGGTTTTGATGAGGCGGCCGATTTTTTCATTGTCTGCGCCCTCGCCGATGAGGGTATGTTGGAATTTCACCCCCTTGTCCCTGAGAATGGCCAGGGCCTGGTAGACGATGTCAAGCCCCTTTTTTTCCGTCATTCTCGCCACGGTCAGAATTTTATAAGGGGGAGTACACAAGACAGGCCTTGACCGGGGAGAAAAATAGTTTGGATTGATGCCGTGGTATACACAGAAAACAGGGGTCTTGCCGTTTCCGGCCAAAGAGTTCAGATAGTTTTGATTGTAACGGGTGCA
>JAABTB010000224.1 GCA_011390085.1 Desulfobacula sp. | reverse complement strand
TGAGAAAGTTCAGAAGGATTTGAAATTCCCTGATCCTGAAAACCGGAAAACCCGGCCCGGATTTCAGTGAATAGCTGAGGGGGGTCCCTTTTTTGGCCAGGGCCATGCGCAGGGAGACCAGGGCGGGATAGGCAATGCCCTGGCGGGCGACGACAGCAATATCTTCCGGCCGGTTTCCGGGAGACTGGAGCAGGTCCCCTATCCGCTCGGCCACGAAAACGGCCTGGGAGGTAAGATCATCACAGACCGTCAAACCGACCCGGCTTTCATCCGGGGTCTTTTCGGGCGGGAGGGCCAGAGCCTTTCTTGAAGCGTTGATCCGGCCGGGCTCTCCGGTTTTCATCCGGCTTTGGTTCAGGCGGATCAGGCTGTTGGCGGTTTCGATAATCGGATGGGAAGACCGGTAGTTTTCCATAAGGAAAAAGGTTTCGGCCCTGTAATCTTCCTTGAACCGGCGGATGTAACGGACATTGGCATCGCGGAATCCGTAAACGCTCTGGTCGTCGTCCCCCACGGCCATGATGGCGATCTTTGCCTCGACGTCTGCCTCCATCCGGCCGGTAAGGGCCGTGATGAAACGGTACTGCCTGTCATCAATGTCCTGGTATTCGTCCACAAGGATGTACCGGTATTGGGCTGTTAAAGCTTCCCGGGCCTCATTGCTACGTCCAATTTTTTTTGACCTCTTCAGTCCAGGCATAAGTGATTTTTTTCCAAATGAAAAATGCTGCCCCTATCAGGTTCAACAGAGGCAGCATTAAAATTTAAATCTTGTAAAGTCGGTTTAAAAAATCCACGGCATCGATAAAATTTAAATGTTTATCATTCATGACGATATCAATGGGATTAAAATTGATTTCACATCTAAAGCATCTGCCCAGGTTGGTTTTGGGATTGGCGGCAGTATTAAATTCTTTACACTTTGGGCAAAGAAACCGAAAATAGCCTTCTGATACTTTTGACGGTATTTTAAGGATGTCAGATATTAAAGGGGTGATGGGGATATCGTTCCGGAGTGTTCTCAATTTTTCTTTGGAATAAGGTTTTCTCATTTTTACCCCCTATGACAGTTTAAATTCAGACATGGTTTCATTGACAAGTTGTTCGTCGATTCTCAGAAGATTCCTGGATGCCGCATTGATAAGGCATGCCGTGGCAATATTATTAATCTGCCTGGGTACGCCGCCCGAATAATCATGAATCACGGTTTTTGCTTCAGGCTCGAACAGCTTATCTGATGCCTGGGCACAGCGAAGACGATGATCGATATAGGCAATAGTTTGAGATTTTGTGATAGGATGTAACCGGCACCTGACACAGATGCGGTGCATTAGATCGGCATGAACTGAGCGGTTTAAAGCATAGGCAAGGGGTTCCTGACCGCTGAGAATGAGTTTGCAGGACAGGTTTTTCCCTGAGCTGACAAGAAGTCTTAAATCTGTAAGGGACTGGGAAGGCACGAGATGGGCCTCGTCTATAATAATGATGGTTTCCGTCTCATGCTTTTGGATACGTTCCATGATTTGAAGAAAAAGCCTGTCTTTGCCAAACCTGGGGGATTCACCCAACTGGGTGACGATGGATCGTAAAAAAGCACCGGGAGTCATATTGGTTAAATGAAGGTAAACAATTCTACACCGGTTTTTGGGAATGGAATTTGTAAAAAGCCGGATCAAAGATGATTTTCCAATTCCCGTCTGTCCGATGATCAGGGCAATATCCCCCTGTTCCTGGAAAAAATTAAGCCTTGCCATGGCCTGATCAAATCTTTCATCATTGAGTATCCATTCAATGGGTGGGTTTTCTGTAAATGGATGACCGGTCATGTTAAAATGATTTAAGAACATCAGTTGATCTCCTGTTTTATGATTTGTTTTAATTCGTAGATGATATATGGGATTGATTTATGGGTGGCATTTTCAAAAGCCTGCTCAAGCATCTGCCGGTTAAGAAGAATGGATTGGTTGTATACTTTTTTCAGGGCCTCAAGCTGTCCTGCATTAAATGAAGTAAGACCTCCTTTACTCCCGAGAAGACCGGCTGTCCTGCCGGCAAACTCAGAAAAGGACCATCGATTCTGTTGTTCAGCCTTGCGATAATCAATTCCTTTGACTTGCCGGTCCAGCTCCTGCTGATGTTTTTTAGTGAGCAGCTCCAGATAATTGTGTTTCGGCTTTACCGGTTCCGGGATGTGAACATGCTGACCCGGTTCCCGGTAATGGCGTTGGCCGCATCCCAGATACACCCCTTTTAAAGAATAGATTTCAACCGTATCAAGGGATGAAAAGGGGTCTAATCCAACCTGAACCTTGTCGCCCCGGAGTCCGGGGTCAACTTTGAAAAACAGATTATTTACCCTGACATCACAAAAGGTTCTGTTTACAGTTCTCAGAATTTTTTCCATAAATGCCGAGATAATCGCTTTCATATCAACGAGCCGGATACCCCCAAGCCCTTTTTCCATCTGTTTTTCGGGGGTTGTGTTGATCTCGGAATGGCTCTGCTTATGGTAACCGGCATTAAGCCAGGCGGCAAAAGCTTTGTTCAGTTGATCCAGGGTTAAAATTTCGTTTAACCTTACCTCTGCCTCAAACTGGGTCTGGGCTGTCTGGAAAAACCTTTCAATGAGTCCGCCGGGCGCCGGGTCTTTTGCAGGCCTGTGAAGCAGGCGGGTACCCATAATATGGCATGCCATGGTAAGTCCGTGGGAATGATATACCTTGGCATTATCAACATACAAAACCCCGGGAGCCCCGTGTTTAGCAAGTGCCCGGATCAACGAATCAATCAAAACATCAAGATTTTGACGGACATAATACCTGGCTTCGACCACATACCGGCTATGGCAGTCGATAAAAGCCGATAAATATGTGGGGGTGTTCCCTTCATTTTCAAAAACATAGGGTCCTTCCTCAAAATCACCCACCCAGAGATCATGGGTATGGTCTTTGGTCCACCGCCCCCTGATCTTGTTTTTGACAATGCCCAGTTTCATGCGGGTTGCACCTGCCTGCTTCAGATGCCAATACAAGGTTGATCGGGAGATGGTCTTTGCGAACTGGTCCTGCAAAAACCCGTTGATCGCAATATGGGATCTTAAAGGCTGCTCCTTTTTCAGCTCAATGGCCTTTGCGATCACTTCATCCGTTACAACGCGTACATTGCCGTCGTCTTTTCTCTGTTTCCGGAAAAGTGCCTTAAAACCGCCTCTCCGGTATTTTCCAAGCTTTCTTTTTAATGTGGAAAGAGACGGTTTTTTGCACTCTCCATCAGGGAATACAACCTTATGAGAACAAAGTTCCCGTAAAAATTGATGTGTCTGTTCCGCTTCTATTTCTTCATAAATGATCGGTGCCAGCAGATCGCACCAGAAAATTGCCCATTTTTCCTGTTTTCGGTTCATGATTCACCTCCTTTGAGGCAATCATATCTCAACCAAAAGAACAGGCTGTTGCCAAGTTGGGGAAAATCGAAGCTTTAAAAATCAACCCGTATAATCCTTCAATGCTGAACAGTTGGCGAACCCCCAAAAGAACCCTGGCCCTTTGTTTTTTACGGTATTTTTTTGAAGGGATTGATAAAGCTGCCAGATCTCTACAGATAGTTGATTCCGGTTTGGCCTGGAGAATAAGATCCTGGGCTTTGCGTATGATTTGTGTAAGGCTCCCGAGACTGGTTATCCAGCGATGAATCGTTGAATGATCCAACTGCTGCTCACTCTTTTGATATCCTGCCGGATTCTTTTGCAGAATGTTGCGATAGGTGCTTTGCTCATTTTCTGTATACTGGCTGCTGTACTCCATGATAGTCGGCAGGACATATCGTTTATAGGGAAGAATAAACCCTGGATAACCCGTGAAAATCTTCCCGCAAATCGGGCATCTCCACCGAACCAGTAGTCCGAAAATCTTCGTGATTATCTGTTCGATAAGGGTATAAAAGATCCTTTGACGAGCTTCATGACGTTTAAATGAATCCGACCCCTGTTTGCACCTTGAACAGGGGGGAAGGTTGCACTCGATTTGTCCGGCTCTTACCCTTTGGGCGTATTCATTAATCTGATCGGTTATTGTTGACAGTTCATAAAATCGCTTGATTTTAGCTGTTGTTCCAGTATACATGCTGACAAGCCTCCTTTTTTTGGTTCCAAAAATGGCATGCTGTCTTTTGAGACATGTGTCAACACTTAAAAACTGGAGGCTATCTTTTTTTTTATTCGATTTATAAAACGCGGGGTAGGCGAGATATTTGAAAATTTATTCGCGGGGTAGGCGGGGTATTCCTGGACTATCTCATCCAATTAATCTTAGACGTAGCAGCTATTGTGGTAGCCAAAAAAATTACAAAGACTGCTGTTATCCTTTCTTGATCGGAGCATTAAAACCTGAAACTGCTGAACAGCTTATGAGATCAAGGTATTCAGCCTTTTGCACAAGGAATATTGAATACCTGTTTTCCACCCACCATC
>JAABTB010000496.1 GCA_011390085.1 Desulfobacula sp. | reverse complement strand
CGTCGGCGCAGGACTGCCCAGATTCATGAACCTTCCCGGCGAAAACCTCATCGGCATCTATTCCGCCAATGAATACCTGACCCGGACCAACCTCATGAAAGGGTATCTGTTTCCCGAATACGACACCCCCATTGCCCGGGGCAGGAATGTGGTCGTATTAGGCGCCGGTAACGTGGCCATGGACTCTGCGCGAACCGCCATGAGGCTCGGTGCGGATTCCGTCAAAGTCGTGTACCGGCGGTCCCGGGAAGAAATGCCGGCAAGGGCCGAAGAACTCCATCATGCGGAAGAGGAAAAGATCGAATTCGTTCTTTTGACCAACCCGACCCAATTTTTCGGTGATGCCAACGGACGGCTTACGGGCATGGAATGCCTGAAAATGGAACTGGGCGAGCCCGATGCCTCGGGAAGAAGACGGCCTGTGCCCGTCGAGGGCTCTGAATTCAGAATCGACTGCGACCTGGTCGTGGTATCGGTGGGCTCCAATGCCAACCCCCTTCTGACCAATTCAACGCCGGACATTGCCCTGACCCGATGGGGAAATATTATCGGTGACCCGGTCACCGGGAAAACTTCCAAAAGAGGAGTCTGGGCCGGCGGAGATATTGTCACCGGCATGGCCACGGTCATCCTGGCCATGGGGGCCGGAAGGGCTGCCGCCAATTCCATGCACGACTACCTGAACCTGGGCTGGTAATGCATATAATTTGAGACTGTAAGATTGGCCGTTGACTTAACCTCAACGGCCAATCTTTTTTTATACACCGGATTACTGTTTGATATACACCTTGTGATCCACCAGGGATAAGGCATGGATATGGCCTTTGATGAATTTTTGTTCGCCGAAAATGGATATGAGCCGAATCCCGTCTTCATCCGGTTCAACCTTGTCAACCGCTTCCATCAAAAGGGTTTCCTGATCCTTTTCAAGTAAATAGGCATTGGCTTCGCACATATTGTTGCTGCTCCTCTCTATTGAATAAAAACTAAATGTTTGTTCAAAAGTTCATCCACCAGTTGCGGCAAAGGCAGGCCGCTGACCCCCACAATTTCCACATTTTCCTGGGTCAGGGGCAGCAGAATTTTTTTTGCGTCGGCAGAGCACACGGCTTCGGCCATCAGGGGCGAGACCTCCCCCATCATGGCCTGGGGCATAATAATACCGATGGACCCGATGATGACATCGGCCTTTTTCACCGTATGAACAATGGCGTTGCTTCCTGAAGCCCCTTTATTGGCTCTTGCTTTCAGCATCTGCGCCGTGGCAATGGCATTGGTGCCCAGGGCAATGATTTCGATCCGCTCCTCAAAGCGTTCCCTGAGTTTTTTGATGATGGTCGCCCCTATTCCGCCGCCCTGACCATCAATCACACACACTTTTTTTCTGTTTTCAAAGCCCATATATAATCCGCCTTTTCTAAGCAGGGTGAATAATTTTCATGACTTCCCGGAAAATAGCGGCCCCCACATGATCCGCAAGCTTGTTCCCGTCAATGACCACTATTTTCTCAAGATCCTTTAACCGGTCAAATGCTTTTAGATAATTGGTTCTGACCTTTTTCATAATATCAATTTTCTCATACATTTCGAAATCGCTGCGGTTGTTTTTAATTCTCTCAAAGCATTCTTCAGGCTCAACATCAATAAAGACAGTAAGATCCGGCCGTAACGTGTCGGCATTCAGGGAATTTGCATGGATGACCCATTCCATATCCATATACTGGGCATGGTAGGCATAGGATGAAAAATAATACCGGTCACAGATGACAAGCTCTCCTTTATCAATCTTCTTCCGGATACCGTTTTCTTCATTCACCAGGTGATCCATTCTGTCTGCCGCAAAAAGAAAGGCAAGGGTTCTTTGATCGATTTTTATTTTTCCTGAAAGCATCTGCCGGATTAAAGTTCCGATGGTGCCGGCC
>JAABTB010000223.1 GCA_011390085.1 Desulfobacula sp. | reverse complement strand
TATTTTTCCTGAAAGCATCTGCCGGATTAAAGTTCCGATGGTGCCGGCCGTGGGTTCAAAGGTCGTATACACCTTAAGGTTGATATCCTGGATCCGGTTTGAAAGCATCCGGATCTGAGTGCTTTTGCCGGACCCGTCAATGCCTTCGAAAACAATGAATTTACCCCTCTGCCCATTACCTGAAATATGCATGCCGACCTTTTTTATATAAATGAATAATCTAAAGCTTTTTGTATAACAGCATACGGGTGAATCCGCAAGTATTTGAGCTTTCCCTTGACAGTTTTAAAAAAACCGCTACAATATCCTCATAATTGTAAACTTATGAAATCCTTGAACAAATCCTATAACACCCATATGGAGGAAGAAATGTTTACAAAGCAGTATCTGAAAACAAAACCCATCTGCAAAGTCACCTTCAAGGTATTAAAAAAGCATATAGGTCCAGCCCAATCCGTTAAAATAATTGGAGAATTCAATAACTGGGACCTGGATGCACCGGCCATGAAAAAACTGAAAAGCGGTGATTTTCTATTCAACATCGACCTGAATAAAGACCAGGCTTACCAATTCAGATATCTTGTGGATAATGAAAAATGGCTGAATGATGAAAACGCCGACGCATATTTGCCGTCCCCGTTCCCAGGCATCGATAATTCAGTAATTGCGCTTTAGATTCGTTCTGATCCGAAATCTCCAGGAGGATATAGGGTGCATGATGTCATTATTGTAGGCGGTGGCCCGGCAGGACTTTTTGCAGCCTATCACCTCACGGAATTTTCAAACCTGAAGGTCTTGTTGATCGAAAAAGGCAAAAGCCCCCTGGAACGGAAATGTCCGAACCATAACCTTCAAAGATGCCTCCAATGCGATCCCTGCAATATTCTTTCCGGCATCGGCGGAGCCGGGCTCTATTCCGACGGGAAACTCAATTTTATTCCGCGACTGGGAAAGACGGACCTGACCCAGTTCATGCCCTTGGCGGCTGCCAACGAACTCATCGATGAGACGGAAAAAATCTTTACGCGGTTTAAGATGGACGGGACGGTTTTTCCGACCAATATGGAAGACGCCAGACAGATCCGGAAAGAAGCCAAACGGTTTGGAATAGACCTTCTCCTGATCAGACAAAAGCACCTGGGCTCCAACAACCTGCCTTCCTATATCGCCGGTATGGCCGATTATATCCAGTCCAAAGGACTTGAGATCAGAACCCGGGAAAATGTCCTGGATATCATTCAACAGAACGGCCGGATTCAAGGCGTTCTCACGGAAAAGGGCCGATACGAGGCCCCCCATGTAATTCTTGCTCCGGGCCGGATCGGGGCCAATTGGGTGTCGGCTCTGGCCCACAAGCACGGGATCAATCTGAGCCAGCGGGGAATCGAAGTCGGGGTCCGGGTGGAGGTTCACAATGATATCATGGATGACCTCTGCAATATCATCTATGATCCGACCTTTTTTATTCAGACACCCACCTATGACGACCAGACCCGGACCTTCTGCACCAATCAGGGCGGGTTCATTTCCCTTGAAAACTATAAGGATTTTGTCTGTGTGAACGGGCATGCCTATTCAGACAGGAAATCATCCAATACCAATTTCGCCTTTCTTTCCAAGGTGGTGCTCACGGAGCCGGTGACGGACAACCAGGCTTATGGAGAATCCATCGGCAAGCTGGCCACCATTATCGGCAACGGACAACCCATTCTGCAGCGGTTCGGAGACCTGAAACGAGGAAGACGCTCCACCTGGAACAGAATCAGAAAAGGCTATATTGATCCCACCATGACGAATGTGGTCTGCGGTGATATTGCCATGGCTTTGCCGGAGCGAATCCTGACCAACCTGATCGAAGGCCTGGAATCCTTAAACCTTGTGGTTCCCGGGGTATCAAACGATGAAACCCTGCTCTATGCCCCTGAAATCAAATTTTTTGCCACCCAGGTGGAAACCGACAACCATCTTGAAACCGCTGTCAAAGGAATGTATGTGGCCGGTGACGGGCCGGGAGTGGCGGGAAATATCGTATCTGCGGCAGCCACCGGGATCATCCCGGCCAAACGCATTATTGAACGCTGCCAATCAGAAACCACCTGATCCTGATCCCTCGGACCGGCTTATCGTCTATGGAAAATACGTGGCGCAGGCATCCTCGGATTCCCAGGCCATGACTTTGGATACCCGGACCTCTTCGGTCAGTTCCCGGCTCAAGATCGCCTGGACCCGTTCGGCAATATAAACGGCAATGCGCTCCGATGTCGGTTGCCCCCCCTTAAACATCTCAAGGTCATTCAGGAATTTATGGTCCAGCTCCCCGTCCACAACGGTCCGGACCGCCTTTTTGATATCTCCGAAATCCGCCAGAACCCCTGCCGGATTCAGTTTATCGCCTGTGACACAGACTTCCACGTTCCAGTTATGGCCGTGCAGATTTTCGCATTTCTGACCCACCATGGTCAACTGGTGGGCTCCTGCAAAATGGC
>JAABTB010000222.1 GCA_011390085.1 Desulfobacula sp. | reverse complement strand
CAGGGGCTGTTTGGTTCTGTTGTCTACCGGCAGACCCGCGCTGATAAAATCCGGGCCTTTTTCCAAAAATTCAATTCCCATATTAGAAACGATAGAGTCTTTTGAAAAACCATTGAGTTCTTCTATTTTAAATTCTTTTTTCCAGATGCCTTCCATATTCGGTCTCCTATATAAATTTTTCAGCATAAGCATACCGGGGAACCTGAAATTTGGCCGGGCAATGCCGGACCGGACAGGTCAGGATAAGATCCTTTTCTTCCAGGCGGGGCCGTTTCGCCCCAAGGGTCTGTCGTTCCTGCCACTGCAGGGCAGTTTCCCGGGTTTCTGCCGTGCCCAGTTCCAGGACCTGTTTGCCGCAGCAATGGGTATATTCACAGAATAATCTGAACCGTATAGCCATCAATCTTCTCCCAATCATGAATGTTTGTATTACAGCCTTGAAAAATATACCACCGTACGTATGGTTCCGTGACTTTCACCTCCAAGTCACTCAAGCCGGTTATCATCAACCTGAGTAGCGCCAGTCAAGGCGATGCGCGCCATGCCTGGCGCACAAACAAAAAGGGTTCTCAACCAAAAAGCTGAAAACCCTTATGTTTTATGGTGGGCCGTCGGGGAATCGAACCCAGGACCTACTGATTAAGAGTCAGTTGCTCTACCAGTTGAGCTAACGGCCCATAAATTTAACCTGGCAAATTTAGCAAGCTAAGTTTGAAAAGTCAACAGCTTTTTGAACATACGCCAGGGCAATCGCATGTAACGATCCCCGGTGTCACAATATCCGCCACCTGCTTAAAATCCTTACTATATAATTTTTACATGCGATGGCCCTGGCTAATTAGATTTTTTTTTGTAGTCTCTGTCCATTTCCCGTTTTATGTCTTTCTGCTTTATGGATTCCCGCTTATCGTATAATTTTTTCCCTTTACAAAGCCCGATTAAAACCTTGATCTTGTCATTTCTAAAATATATTTTCAAAGGAACTAGCGTGTAACCCCTTTCTTTTATCTTTGCCAGAAGTTTTTTAATTTCATATCGATGAAAAAGAAGCTTCCGGGTTCTCAAGGCTTCATGATTGCTGTAATAGGCATATTTATAAAGCGAGATATGAAGTTGCCTCAAGAAAATTTCCCCGTTCTTAATTTCGGCATAGGCATCCTGAAAGCTGACCCCTCCTTTACGGATTGATTTCACTTCAGTCCCGGCAAGAACGATTCCCGCCTCATATTCCGACTCAATGGTGTAATTGTGCCAGGCTTTTTTATTGGTTGCTATTAGTTTTACAAAATCTGAATTCATAAGCTTTCATCTGTTCCCTGAAAAGGCAGTATGTCTTTATATTCATTGATGATATATTCCGTGATCTCTTTCACGGTATTCAATCCCATGATTTTTTCCATGCTGTTTTCGGCCGACCTGCTGTCAATATTGCGTATCATATTTTTAACCACAGGGATGGATGCGGAGTTCATGGAAAGATGGGTCAAGCCCAATCCGATGAGAACTGGAATATTAATGGGGTCCCCTGCCATTTCCCCGCACATGACAATCTCTATTCCTTTTTTCTTTGCCGCATCACAGGTCATTTTTATCATTCTCAGCACTGCCGGGTTCAACGCCTGATACAGATGGGCCACTTGAGGGTTCCGTCTGTCAATGGCCAAAGCATACTGGATGAGGTCATTGGTGCCGATGCTGAAAAAATCCACATGCTCGGCAAGGTGATCGGCCATGATGGCGGCGGACGGCACTTCGATCATGACACCGAGATGGATATCTTTATTAAAAATTTTCTTTTCCTGCTCAAGTTCATGGATGGCTTTTCCCAGGGCCTGTTTCACCTGAATAATTTCTTCAACACAGGAGATCATGGGAATGAGGAGCTTAATATTCCCAATGGCGGCAGCCCTTAAAATGGCTTTCAATTGCGTAACAAACACGGGTTCGTTTTCAAGGCAAAAGCGAACAGCCCTTAATCCCAAAGAGGGGTTGTCTTCTTCAATAACCGACAGATAGGGATTCACCTTGTCCCCATTAATGTCAAGGGTCCGGATGGTGACGCTGTGAGGCAACATGAGCTCCACCAATTCTTTATATCTGCAAAAAAGTTCATCTTCGGTTGGAAACCGTCTGAGGTCAAGATATAAGAATTCCGTCCGGAAAAGCCCGATATCTTTGGCGCCATAGTCTTTTGCGGCAACGACTTCTTCCACAAGCTCAATATTGGCCATGAGATTTAAAACAACCCCGTCTTTTGTCACGGAGGGCAGATGAGACTCCCTCTCCAGGCCGGCCCTGTAAGCTTCAAATTTTGTCAGACGTTCTTCATACTGGAAAAGCGTATCTTCATCCGGATTGATAATTAAAAGGCCGTCTGATCCGTCAACAATTAGGATATCATCATTTTTAACATTTACCATGGCCTTGCCCAGCCCCAGAACGGAAGGAATTTTCAATGACTTTGCAACAATGCTGGTATGTGAATCTTTTCCTCCCCTATCGGTCACAAACCCTTTAATCCTTTCGAGCTGTATCTGACTTGCCTCTGCCGGAGATAGATCTTGGGCCACAAGAATAACCCGTTTGTTGATATCCGAGATCTTTTTGTCTTCGGCACCAAAAAGGCTGGACATGATTTTATCCGTTACCTGGTCAATATCATTCACCCTGGCCTTCAGATACGGATCATCAATCTGTTGAAACATGTCTTTGGCTCTTCGGGAGACTTTTCTTAACGCCCATTCTGCATTGATCTTATCTGTTGTAATGGCTTCGATGGTTCTCCCATAAAGCATCTTGTCCTCAAAAAGCGCCATATGGGTTTCAAGAATATCCAGATTGTCTTCTATGGTTTTGTCAATGGATTCAATAATTTTTGCATAATCATTTTTGGCCTTTGATACAGCCTGTTTGAACCTGTCTATTTCTTTTGAAATCTGGGCATCACTGATCGGATATCGTTTGATCAGATTAACCCCTTCCTTATCTACAAGATAGGCCTTTCCAATGCAAATACCGGGTGAGCCGCTGATTCCTCTGATGCTGATCTGTCTGGAAACTGATAAGTTCATTTCTGTAATTCTCCGAAACCGGTTTCAATAAAATCAATAATCTGATTTAAAACATCCATATCCTTGTGATTTTCAATTTCAACCGCTATGTGTGTCCCTTTAACCGCGAAAAGCGTTAGTATATCAAGAGGACTGGTTGCGTCTACCCGTGTTGAATTTGCATGAATCCAGATGCAGGACCGGGCTGACCCAGCCATCTGTGCAATTCTGGATGCAGGTCTTGCATGCATTCCCAACTCATTTTTTACCGATGTTGTGCGGGTAATTGTGCTGCCGTCCTTCAATATCATTCTTTCTTAAGAAAAAAAATTAATTTTGTTTATCTCTTTCAGGTGAAAAAGTCAATGTCAGGAGACAAGCCCGGATCATCCGTATTATTTGTTTATAAAATATGCTCAAGCCTATATTATCATGCCCGGGAGGGTTGGTAAAAGATTATCGTGCAACTCCTTTTGAAAAATAATAGGCCGTATTTAAAGGAAATCTTTTAATACCTACCCTTTGCAAAATATCGTCCTGCGTTTGTTCAAGAGAGGTGAACCCCTTTTCGGAATAAAAAAACTTGCAGAACATCTCTCCCCATGAGTTCATATAAACGGCCGTATATTCGGTAACATGATGCTGCTGCCGGGGAGCGTAGAAATTGATGGAGATAAATAAAGAGACCACCCTGCTTTTCAACAGCAATTGATCAAAACCGACCTCTTTTCCCAAGGCAGGGCTAAAAAACTCATGCATGGTTTTAAATAATTTACGGATATCATCAAAGGTTACATAGGTGGGATTTGGGACCAGATGAACCACAGCGTCTTTGTTATAGAGGCCATTATTCATCAGCCATGCACCGATTTCTTCAATGGTATGGGCTTTGACCAACGACTCTTCCTGGGTTTGGCGGGATCTGGTATTTCTATTGATAAGCTCCCAGGTACTGATTTTACCTGTATCGTTCACATATTTTAATTGCAATTCCTGGAAATGCCTGTCACTCCTTGATATGAGAAGGATTTTGCCGACTTTGCCCGGTTGTTTTGAGAATTCAATAAATATTTTCCGACCCAGAACAGTCCGGTCTTCCGGCCTGATCGTGAACCTTTCCTTAAAATTCTGCTCAAAACTGATATTAATCTGTTTATACTTCCGGATCATAAATTTTTCTATGAAGGATGAGAGTTTAGCGATATCGGGGTATTGCCAGGTTTTAAACCCGCCTATTTCAAATATTCTTGTTTTATCCCACCCCCATTTGAGCATGCATTGCTCAAAGAGAATTTTTCGTAGGCCAAAGACAGTTTTGTCAATTTCAGAATCCTTTGAAATGCCGAGTTTCAGAAAAAAACAGGTTAACAACAGCGTAACCGTGTCCTTATCTCCGGAACTCGCAAAATATCGGATCAAATTATTCAGCAAAATATAATAGGAATCATTCTGGGCTAGT
>JAABTB010000221.1 GCA_011390085.1 Desulfobacula sp. | reverse complement strand
AATTTTTTGGAATATTGGAATTTGAATGATGCAATGTTGAATAGATCCGATTCCTGCTTATTTTGTTGTCATTGGTTCACCATCCTTTTTCAACAAGGAGACAAAGACATGAAAGATACTGAAAATTTACATTTAAAAGTGCAGGAACTCTGTGATTGCTTTTCAACCACAGACCCGCTCAAGGAAATGTCGGAACTTAAAAATGATCGAAACAGCCTTGATGCCGCTTTGAAATGGCTGGCATTGAGCGTGCTTCACGGTGTAAACAACAATGCAAAGGAAATATCCATCCGGCAGGACGATGATGGAACCGTATCCGTAATGGCTGAATACCGGGATACAGAACTGCCTTCACCCGGTCCCGAGGTTGCGGCCAATATTTTTGAAGCGGTCAGAGAAATGACCCATATTGACGACGATAAGGGGAAAACCGTATTCGCCATGGGCATCCGGGATTCAAGCCTTGATTTGAGCATCAGCGTCAAAAATAAAAACGGAAACCGGAAAATATCCATTAAATTTCCTTAGGAGATCATAATGATGGACGTAGAAAGTGTTTCAGCCCCTGAAGTCAGGGAAAAAATAAGGCAAAAATCCGCACTGCTGGTATGTGCGTATGAGGATGAGGAGAAATTCAAAGCCTTCCCCCTGGAAGGCGGGATTTCCCTCAATGAATTTAAATCAAAAATCGGGGAACTGAATAAAGACCAGGAAATTATTTTTTATTGCAACTGAGAGTCCGGCGGTACTGCCGCAGGTGCGGCGGCACAGTATAAAGACCTTGGATTCAAAAACGCCAAGATCCTCGACGGCGGAGTAGCGGCCTGGAAAAAAGCAGGTTTTTCCCTCTAAATGAAGAGTGGAAAACAATCCCCCTGTCATGGCCTTTGGTTATGGCTGGGGGATTGTTTTATGGTTTGACGGTGACGCCTTGGATGGAGCAACCCAGGGCCGATGTTTTTGATTGACAGGGGCTGTCAATTATATTACAGCTATATTGAAGCTAAATTAAGAATAAAATGTAAATACCATATTTTCAGGAGGAAAAATGAGAGAAGTTGTTATTGTTGCAGCCTGCAGAACGGCCATCGGCAAATTCGGAGGAACACTCCAGCCATTGAGCGATATAGATTTCGGACCCATCCCCATCAAAGAAGTCATGAAACGCGGGGGGATTACCGGGGACCAGGTGGATGAGGTTATTTATGCATCCGGTTACAGGACCGGGGACCTTCCCATCAACTCCGCCCGGGTTGTGGCGGTCAAGGCCGGGATTCCCATTGAAAAACCCCAGTTTACCATCAGCAAGGCCTGTGCCGGCAGCGTCAAAGCCGTTACCCTGGCCACCCAGGTCATCAAATCCGGGGATGCCGACATCATTATTGCCGGCGGCATGGAGAGCATGAGCAATGCCACCTTTATGCTGAAACAGGCCCGGTGGGGCTATCGCCTGGGCCATGGTCAGCTCCAGGACCAGTTGATTCTCTTCGATCCCCTGAGCGGGAACACCATGGGCGAGACCGCGGAAAACGTTGCGGTAAAATACAATGTGTCCAGAGAAGACCAGGATGCCTTTGCCCTCAGAAGCCAGCAACTGGCGGAAAAAGCCATCAAGGAAGGAAAATTCAAGGAACAGATCGTTCCGGTGGAAATTCCGTCTAAAAAAGGGGCGGTTATCTTTGATACGGATGAGCACCCCAGGTTCGGAACCACCATGGAAAGCCTTCAGAAACTGAAACCCGCTTTCGTCAAAACCGGCGGAACCGTCACGGCAGGAAATGCCTCCGGCATGAACGACGGTGCTTCCGCCATATTGATGATGTCCAGGGAAAAAGCCGATAGCCTGGGAATTAAGCCCATGGTTTCCATTGTTGCCTATGCCTCTGCCGGTGTTGAGCCGGCTTTGATGGGCATCGGCCCCATCCCGGCGACCCGGCTGGCCCTTGAAAAAGCAGGCCTGACCATGGCGGATATCGATCTCATCGAGCTGAACGAAGCCTTTGCCTCCCAGGCCCTGGCCTGCATGCGAGAACTGGGCATGGATCTTGAAAAAGTCAATGTCAACGGCGGCGCCATTGCCCTGGGCCACCCGGTATCGGCTTCCGGCGGTGCGCTGGTGACAAAGCTGGTCTATGAATTAAAAGCAAGAAACCTGAGATATGGTCTTGTCACCCTTTGCATCGGTGGCGGCCAGGGCCTTGCATTGATCGTGGAAAATAAGAAATAGTCCCGATAGTAAACAACGAAGATTCATCAGCGGCACACAGAGATCGTATCTGTGTGCCGCTTTTATTTTTACGGATGTGTGACGGTTTCTTTGTAGACGATATTCTTCTTTTTCAGGGTGTCCAGGATAAATTGAACACAGGCCTCATTCTGTCCGATATATTCGGGCACGATAATGCCTTTCCGGTCAAACAGCCCTTCCTTTAAAAGCCTTAGGGCGGCAGTGGCCGTATATCCCGTGGTTCTGGCCATGGAATGGACTTTTGTTTCCGGATCATACCGGTCAAACAGATCCCAGGTATAGGTTGTTTTTTGGCCGTCCTTTGTACCGGCCACGGACACGCGCATGATGGTGAGGTCTTTTTCCCCGGGTTTGAGTTCCCACTGGGGAAAGAGCAGCTTTGCCGTGACATCGATGGGACGCACCATTTGCCCCTTTATCGAGACCGGGGTTTCGCTGAAAAATCCTGCCTGCCGCAACAGTTTCACCTTTTCGATATGGCCCGGATACCGCATGGTCTTTTCCTTCATATTGGGGATATCCAGGGTTTTGATGAGGGAACGAAGCCCGTCGGTATTAAATACTTCCAGTGTGCCGACCTCGGGGAAGTCGATGAATTCAGGTTCGCTCAGGGCGGGCCTTTCAATGACCCTTCCGTTTTCCACATAAAAGGCGGGCCGGAGATATTCTTCAATCACATCAATGGGTGAGAACACGGCCTTGTATTCCCAGGGCTGGGTCCGGATTTCCGGCAGGCCGCCCACATAGATGACGGCGGTTTCAGCCTCGTCCAGCAAATGCCGGCCATAGCCGGTGAGCATATTGCTCATGCCCGGCGCAACTCCGCAATCCACAATGGCGGTGACGTTTTTTCCCTTGGCAAGGCTATCCAGGGTCAGGGCGTCTTCCGGGAAAAAGGCGATATCCACCACATTTTTGCCGGCCTCGATAATGGTTTCAAGGGTCTTATATCCCAGGAATCCGGGTACGGCGCTGATGACCATATCAAATCCGGAGACAAGGGTTTTCAAGGCTTCTCGGTTGGAAAGGTCCTGCTGAACCGTTTGAATTCCGGAATGGGTTTTAAATTTTGCCAATGTTTTTTCGCTGACATCGGCCACACTGACGTTTATATCCTTGTCTTCTGCAAGATCAAGGGCCATGGGGCCGCCCACAAGACCGCCGCCAAGTACAATAATTTTCATATCATTGCCTCAATTCATGATTTAGATTTTTTGTTTAAAAAAAACGATTGCCTGCATAGGGAAGGGGGGATGCCCTTCCAAAAGAGGCGTATCAGAGACCGCTGAAGCGGTTCAGGAAGTGAACGTGGAACCGGTTGATATATTTTTGATGCATGCTTTGTATATTTTCCCTTTTGTTCAACACGTCCGCATTGTGCATAAAAAAAGGAATCCTGTCAACCACAGGTTTTGTTTTTCTTGACACAGGCTTATTTGCCGGATATTTTCATTTTTCAGGATAGACAACAAGGAGACTGAGAATGGCAAAACCGATTCTTTTCATGCTGACCCCCTGGGTTGAGGGAAATGACCAGAGACCCTTTTATTGCCCGGACTGTGCTCTGGTGGAAGGATTTTTTGCCTATACCCCGGCCGTAAGAGACCAGATCGAGATCATTTCCGTGGATTTTCAACGGCCCCGTAAAAAGGTTGTTGATTCCCTGGGCATGGAGAATCAGAGCTGCCCGGTCCTGGTGCTGGAGGATGGGGCAAAGTGTCCGGAAGGGGCCAAAAAGAGCTTTTCCACCGACCGGATCTTCATTGACGACCCCAACCTGATCTGCCAATACCTGGGCGAGAGATTCAAGGCTATTCTGCCCCATCCCCGGTCATCAGGGCAAGTTAATACTCATCCGCCATGCTCTTCATAATGAGCTGCTCCAAGGCTTTTAAGGATTTGGAAGCCTTGCCGGTGGTTTTTTCCTTTTGTATATTTCTCAAGAGCTGCCTCAGTCTCTGGTGCTCCAATCCCGGACAGACCCGGATAAACGCCTCCAAATCAGCCGGGTCATTTGATAACAGCCTGTCCATCCACATCCGGGTTTCCTTAACCGTTTCCGACTCAACGGGAAGGCCGGTATCGGTTTGCAGCAAGGCGTGACGTATGGGTTCCGGGTCCACATCCCGCATCAGGGCGCCGATGAATTGCCTCTGCCTTTTGCCTGCAATATTTGATGTGATGGATCGGGCGTCTATCAACGCTTTTCGAAGATCATCTGGAAGCGCCATGCGGTTCAATCGCTGGACAGGCAGATTCAAGAGTTCCATGCCAAGGTCCTGGAGC
>JAABTB010000220.1 GCA_011390085.1 Desulfobacula sp. | reverse complement strand
GAAAAAAACTGGACCCCCCAAAAAATAATTGAGAATGCGTTGAAAATCTCTTCAGACAAAGGTCCGGAAGGAAATTTTGAGGACTAAAAAAAAACTTAAGTTTTAAATTTCCCGGACCGATAACACTGTCTAAGGGGAAAAATAAATGCAAATACCTTCATACCAGATACAGAATGTCCTGAAAGTCTATTCCAGACAATTGAGCCAGGGCAAAATCATGAGCCGGAACAAATTCGGCGATGGCAACGCAAATTCTGCCGACAGCGTGACCCTCTCCTCTGAAGGAAAACGACAGGCCATCATCGATAAAGTCGCTGCCAATATCGTGGATCGGATTATCACTGAAGGACCTAAAGAAAAAACGGAAGAAAAAATCACCTCCCAGATTGAACAAGAACTGGGGAAAAAGATCAATTTCACAAAAGACAGAAATCAGTTCACCTATACCGTGATTGATGAGAACAATCAAAAAAGCACCCGGACTCTGTCTGTTGAGGATTCAAAATTTATTGTGGAACGAATGACGGAACTGGCACGGCAGGTCGCGGACAGCAATATGGAACAATAAGGAGAGACATCATGAAAATATCCAATACAACTCCCAATTATATCAACCAGGCCTATACCGGTCAACTCGGCAACGCCGCCAATCAGAACCTGAAATCTCAAAAACCGGCGGATGAAAAAACAGACAGCATTAATTTTTCAGATCAGACAAAAACTCTGCAGAAAATAGACAAAGCCATGGAAACGGAGCCCGCAGACCGGAAAAAATATGTGGCCGATATCAAGCAGAAAGTTGACACCGATCAATATAATATCAATGCAGAAGCCGTTGCCGAAAAAATAGTGGGTTCTTTCATGAACCAATTCGGATAGTAGCAATAATTGCCCGGCATTTTTTTCTTTACACCACCCCAAACCCTTTTAATGATAAATAAGTGCTTGATTTTAAATCCTTTTTGGGATCACAAACAAGCACTAACTCTTGGCATACCTTTTGCTTAATGTTATTTTAAGCAAAAAGGAGATTTTTATGACAAACATAAACCCAATCCATGACACTCCCCCCGTTTTCGGGGCCTCAAACGCCAAACCTTTAAAAACCGGGGAAACGGATTCGTTTGGGGCTACGCTTAACAAAGCCCTGGATAAACCACAGGAAACGGAGTCAGAAAGAGCACCGGCCAATGCTCTGATGGAAATCGCTTCCAAAGAATTGAACATTGTCAATACGTCCGATATTGTTTCAGGAAAAACCAACGCCCTTCTGGAAATGCTGGACGCTTATGTGGCGAAATTAAATGACCCCGGTGTTCCCTTAAAAAACATTGCGCCGGTTCTGGAAGAAATCAACACTGAGGCCGGTGGCCTGCTGAAAGAAACCCAGCTCCTGGCCGATGCAGATGCAGCCTTGAAAAAGATTGCCACCCAGACCATTGTCACAGCCCAGACCGAATATCTGAAATTCCAGAGAGGTGACTATCTTTGATAAGACTGCTTTGCCCGGTCCCAGAGCAGTTCTTTTTCATCCCTTGACAGGGTTTGAAGATTGAGATGGTTTTCTTTTAATTCTTTTTCCATGAGCCGGAACCGGCCTTCGAATTTTGCCGTGGCCCGGGCGAGAGCTGTTTCAGGATGAAACCGGGCAGCCCTTGCCACATTGACCAGGGAAAAAAGGATATCTCCGAATTCCATGATCGCCCCGTCTTGGTCCTTTGAATTTAAAGCGGATTCAAATTCCCTTATTTCGCCTTTGGCCGTGTCCAGGATCTCGTCCGGATGATCCCAGTCAAAGCCCTCTTTGACAACAACCTGGGATACCTTTAAAGCCCGGATGAGAGAAGTCATGCCCATGGGAACGGAATCCAGCACGGATGAAGGGTTCAGGTCCTTGCGCCCCTTTTCTTGGGCCTTAATAGCGTCCCACTGGCGGTTCAGCTCGGTTTCACTTGAAATAACGGCATCCTCATAGACATGGGGATGCCGGCGAATCATCTTACAGGCAACCATTTCAACCACTTCTGCCAAGTCGATTTCCTGGTTTTCCCGGAAGATCTCAAGAATGAACAAAAGCTGGAACAATACATCTCCAAGCTCTTCACAGATATGCCGGGGGTCTTTTTTAACAATGGCTTCCTCCAGCTCGTAGACTTCTTCCACAAGGCATTGCCACATGGTTTCAGGGGTTTGTTTCCTGTCCCACGCACACCCTTTATCACTTCTTAATGTTCTGATAATATCAAACAGCTTATCCAGCGTTTCCAAAATATTACAGGAGATCCTCCAGTTTTTTTGCAAAATCCTTTCTGGCATTCTTAGAAACAAACAGGGTCATGGATTTGGATATTTTAGCAACATGGGGAGATAATTTTGATCCGCTGACAAGGGTTGAGCCTTTCGGAAAAAAATGGGTTATCATGATAAAAATCACGGATACGATCAAGAGTCCTTTTGCGGCACCGAAAACAAGACCAAAGGTTCTGTCCACCCATCCCAGAAACACAAGATTTAAAAATCCCCGGATCAGGATGGAAATCAGGGTTACAACGATCAGAATGATGCAAAACAAAAGAAAAAATGCCGCCAGATTCCGGATCCCCGGATTTTGAATCCATTTTTCAGCATGGATCGCGATCAGAGGATAATAGGTATAGGCCCCATAGAACCCTGCCACAACCCCTATGATTCCGGATACCTCACCGATCAGACCCTTGAAGAGACCCCGTATCATACAGAATGCAATTATCACGATTGCTGCGACATCAAAAGCGTTCATGTTTCCTCTATTCTTTTTGTATGAAAAGCCTTTTCTCAATACCAATGAACCCGATTTTTAGTCAAGATTTTTATTGACCTTTAAGCAAATAAAATGCACCCTATAGGCCATGAAGACTGTAGAATTTCAAAACCTGGGACTTACCCGCGATCTCTTTGGGCAGCAAAATCTCAATCTCGATAAAATCAGTGACGCCTTTGATGTTAAGATCAATTCAAGGGGAAATTCTCTTCTGATCCATGGTGACTCCCGGAATGTAACCCTGGCGGAAAAATTGCTTCATCAGTTCTATCAACTCATGGAAAACAATTTTTGTTTCACCGAGGCTGATTTTGATTCCGCCATCAACACCATTAAGCTGAACAACCAAACCCATTTGAAAGATATATTTCTCACCACCATCTATAAAACCGTAAAAAACAAACCCATTACCCCTAGAAATCCGGCCCAGCAGAAATATACCGAGGCCATTGCCAAGAACGACATCCTTTTTTCCATCGGTCCTGCCGGAACCGGAAAAACTTATATTGCTATGGCCCTTGCCATGGCTTCCTTTTCAAGGGGAGAGATCAAAAAAATAGTCCTGACAAGACCTGCGGTGGAAGCCGGAGAAGCCCTGGGCTTTCTTCCCGGAGATCTTGCCCAGAAGATCAACCCCTACCTGAGGCCCCTGTATGATGCCCTGTATGATATGATGGATGTTGAAAAAGCGAAATCCTTGATGGAACAGGATATAATTGAAATTGCCCCCCTTGCCTTTATGCGGGGAAGAACCCTGAACAATGCCTTTATCATCCTGGATGAAGCCCAGAATACCACTTCCGAACAGATGAAAATGTTTTTGACCCGGATCGGCTACGGTTCAAAGGCCATTATCACAGGTGATATTACCCAGACGGACCTTCCCTCAAAAATACAATCCGGCCTTGTTGAAGCCAAAAATATTCTGACCCGGATAAAGGGGATTGAATTCATCTATTTCTCAAAGGATGATGTGGTCCGGCACAAACTCGTATCCAACATCATTGACGCCTATGAAAAAAAACAAGACCGAAAATAGTATTGATCAATTTAAAAATTTTTTTCTGACTTCCCCTTCGGTCCTCTGGCTCCTGCTTTTTATCGTTACCCTTGCCTTTACCATCACCCACTATCCAGGCCAGAGCAATCTCTCTTATTCCTATAATATTGGAGATGTGGCAAAAAGAGATATCAAGGCTCCGAAAAATTTCTTTGTTGAAGACAAGGCCGCCACAAATCAAAAAAAGAATGAGGTCCGCGAATCCATCAGAACCGTATATGATTATGATGCCGGCCTCATGGACAGAATATCCGCCAATATTGACAATGCCATGAAAATACCCCGGGATCTCTTTGCCAAAGCCGGCGAAGAAGACCCGGAACCAACCTTCGCCATTGTTCTGGAAACAAAACCGGCCTTTGAAGAAAAACTGGGAATTGAAATCAGTAAAAATGCCTATTCTGTTTTGCACCGATACCAGTTCGCCCCGGATATTCCCGTGAAAATAAAAACCATTCTGGAAAAAATCCTGACCATTGGGGTGGTGGCCAACAAAGAACTTTTATTAAAGGAAGAAAACAAGGGGATTATTCTCAGGACCATCGGCACCCGGGATGAAAAAACTGTTAATATCCTGAAGCCCTTTTACAGCCCGGAACAGGCCAAGGTCATGGTAAGGATCGAAGGACAACCCATTTTAAAAGATATGAATTACAACCTGTCCAATCTCATCGTTGACCTTTGCCAGAGACTGTTGCAGCCCAATATTTCCATGAACAAAAATGAAACGGAAAGAAGAAGCCG